>JBBSJN010000159.1:0-6885 GCA_038257235.1 Chitinophagales bacterium | reverse complement strand
GGCCGTCGGGAAGCAACTGGTCTTGGCGTATTTTTCGGACTGAGAGAAGTGTGTAACAGAGCTGATGTTATGGAAAAATTGGGTCTTACAACTGGTGTAGAAGGCAAAAGAATTGTAGTACAAGGTTTAGGAAATGTTGGCTATCACTCAGCAAAATTCTTTCAGGATGCAGGTGCGAAAATAGTGGGTCTTGCAGAATACGAAGGCGCAATCTGGAGCGATAAAGGTCTGGATATTGACGCAGTTTTTAAACACCGGCAAACTACCGGTTCAATATTAAACTTTCCTGGCTCAAATAATTTTAAGACAAATGGTGAAGCATTGGAGATGGAATGTGATATTCTGATTCCTGCTGCTCTTGAAAATGTTATTAACGCCGAAAATGCTCCAAGAGTAAAGGCTAAAATAATTGGCGAAGCTGCTAACGGACCATTAACCCCTGAAGCAGATGAAATTTTTATAAAAAAAGGATTGTTAGTTGTTCCTGATATGTATTTGAATGCCGGTGGAGTTACAGTTTCATATTTTGAATGGTTAAAAAATCTGAGTCATGTACGTTATGGCCGCCTGGAAAAACGTTTTACAGAAAACCTGAATGCTCATATTCTTGGACAAATAGAGGAATTGAGTGGCAAAAAAGTAAAAGAAAACGAAAGAGAATTCATCTTGCACGGACCAGATGAAGTAGATCTTGTTTATAGCGGTCTAGAAGAAACTATGATCACTGCAACTAATGAAATCATGAATAAATGGTTGGAAGATCCAACTATCCCTGATATGCGTACTGCTGCATATGTTGTTGCCATCAATAAAGTTGGTACCAGCTATGCAGAGTTGGGCATTTTCCCATAACCAATTGCTTATAAAAATGAAACCCCATTTGTGTTACAAGTGGGGTTATTTTTTTACTATTCAGTATTATTGATCATCTCTTTTACATTATCCGGATGAAACCAGTTAATAGCTGCATCCTTCTTAAACCAGGTAAGTTGCCGCTTGGCATATTGGCGGGTCGAAATTTTAATCCGTTCTATTGCTTCCGGCAGTGCTATTTTTTTGTTCAGATAATCGAACAACTCTGTATAGCCAACTGTCTGTAAAGCATTAAGATTTTTGTATGCTGAAAGATTTTTTACCTCATCTAACAATCCTTTCTCCATCATCATATCCACTCTCCTGTTTATCCGGTCAACTAAATGTTCTTTGGGCAAATCCAATCCCAACTTGATAATAGAAAAGTCTCGTTTTATCTTTTCACCCTTTCGGTACAATAAAATTGAGTTGCCGGTACTTTCTATAACCTCCAATGCCCGCATCATTCGCTGCGGATTTTTCATTTCACCCGACTTATAATAAGCAGGATCTTTTTCTTGCAATTGATCTTGTAACCAGTTTATACCATTTTTTTTATAGGCATCTATTATTTGCTGCCGGATGGTTGCATCAATTTCCGGTATCGAATCCAATCCTTCACAAAATGCTTTTATATAAAGCCCAGTGCCCCCCACCATTACTACTACATCATGATTAGTGAATAATGAATCCACTTTTTGCAAAGCATATTGTTCAAAAGTTATGGCAGTTACATCATCTTTAATGGAGTGAGAGGCAATGAAATGATGATGTATTGTTTTTAACTCATCAACCGAGGGTCTTGCTACACCTATATTTAATTCTTTATAACATTGGCGGCTATCAGCAGAAATAATTTCAGTATTAAAATGCCTGGCAATTTGAATGGCTACTGCTGTTTTACCTGCAGCCGTTGGCCCGGCAACAATAACTACCTTTTTATTTTTCTTTGATGACATGCTGCTCAATAAAAACCCCGGTTAAGAGGCCGGGGTTAATTTTATATATCAAATCAGTTATTAAACTTCTTCCTCTTCTTCCTCTTCTTCTCCACTTACCTCACCTTCCACTTCGGTATCTTCCACTCCGGTATCTTCTCCATCTTCATCCTTTTCGCCAAATCCGTTTCCAGCATGTGTAAGGTCGTACTTCTCTTCAATGTCTGCAAACTTTTCACCCAGTAAACCTTTGGTGCCGTACTGGCTTGGTGCAATTCCTTCTATTCTTGATGTGGACGGATAAGTTATTTTCGGATTTTCTTCTTTTGAAACATTAATCAGTTCAACATGAAAGGTCCATCCTTTATTAAAATCATACACATAAATGAATCGCTGGTTAGGATCACTTATTTCTGAACCTACCGTAGTATCGGCCATCATTAATGGAGGTGCTTTATATTCCACATCATCATACAGTTCTAATGAAATCTGCTTGCCTCTTTGCCAATGGTCATTACTACGAAAAAAAGTAGCCTGGTGTTTCGAATCAAATTCGTATGCCTTCAGGATTGTTTCATGCAAATGTAAAAAAGACTGATTGTGTCGTATCACAACATCCCGGTACACACTTTCATCTTCTTCAAAATAAACTCTGAATTTTAAAATTGCCATACACAAATTTAAGAATTATGATTTAATAACCTCTAAACCCAGCTCATTTCCTTTTTGCAGCATAAAATCGTAAGCTGCCTCGTAAGTATTCACTATTTCGCCATCCAGCATTGCATCTTTCAATGCATCTTTAATTAATCCAACTTCCTTACTGGGCGATAAACCAAAGGTTTCCATTATCAGCTCACCAGATATTGGCGGCTGCCAGTTTCTGATATGATCCTTTTCTTCTACTTCTTTACATCTTTGGCGAACCATTTGAAAGTTCTCCAGGAATCTTTTTACTTTTTGCTTATTCTTAGATGTAATATCTGCATCGCAAAGTATCATCAATGAATCAAAATCTTCTCCGGCATCAAATAGTAAACGCCGCACTGCAGCATCAGTAATATTCTCTTTTGTCAGGCTGATTGGCCGCAAATGCAATTCCACCAGCTTGCGAACGAAACGCATTTTTTCATTCTGAGGTAATTTCAATTTTGTAAATATCTTCGGCACCATTCTTCCGCCTACTACTTCATGTCCGTGAAATGTCCAGCCATGGCCTTCTTCAAATTTCTTGGTGGTTGGCTTTGCAATGTCGTGTAAAATAGCCGCCCATCTTAACCACAAATCATTCGTATTTACCGATAAGTTATCAAGTACCTGCAATGTATGATAGAAGTTATCCTTATGTCCTTTTCCATCTTTATATTCAGCACCAGCAAGATCAACCATTAACGGGAAAATAATTGTTAATAATCCACTCTTGTAAAGCAAATCAAATCCGACAGAAGGTGTAGGAGAAAGGATTATTTTATTCAATTCGTCTGTAATTCTTTCCTGCGAAATAATTTTTATTCTGCCTGCACTATCTTTTATACCCTGCCATGTTGTTTCTTCAATCTCAAATCCAAGTTGCGATGCAAAACGGATGGCCCGCATCATCCGCAAAGGATCGTCGCTGAATGTTTTTACTGGATCTAATGGTGTTCGAATAATTTTGTTTTCTAAGTCTTCAACACCTTTAAACGGATCTATCAACTTTCCGTAATTGGATTTATTTAAACTAATAGCCAAAGCATTAAATGTAAAATCACGGCGGTTCTGGTCTTCTGCTATTGTTCCCGGCTCTACATCAGGCTTACGGGAATCAAAACTGTAACTTTCCCTTCTGGCTCCAACAAATTCTATGTCAAAATCATTCTGAATTTTTATATGGGCTGTTCCAAAATTTTTAAACACATCAACCTGTGGAACTGGGTCAAACTGTTTCGCCACTTCTTTTGCCAGCTCAATTCCATCACCCACACAAACAAAATCGGCATCTTTCGTTTCTCTTTCTAATAATTTATCCCTTACAAATCCGCCAATCAAATAAGTCTCCATTCCCAATGCCTGTGCAGCATTGGCGACCTTCCTAATGGTGGCCAATTCATTTTCTGTGCAATTAATTTCCATAAACGTTACAAAGATAATCTTAACAAGACAGAAGGTCAGGGGGTGCTTTTATATTTGTCGCGGTTCAAACCCACCCCTTTCGAAACTTTTTTTTGTGGGATGCTTTTACCCCTCCGAGGGAGGGTACGAAGAGTCTGCATTGCAACTATTTTAGAAACCCATTTTTAAGCAAAGAGTTTAATTGTACCCAGGCAAAGGATTCAAGGGCGAAGCACTTCAGGCTTTCCATTTTCCCATTTAATAACTGCAGATGGCACACTCAATGTTTCATCATGCTGACGATAGTTGACAATATAATCTACCCCGCTTTTTATTTCCTGATTAATTTCTTTATAAATTTTTGCAGTTGGTTGGCTGCTGATATTAGCCGAAGTAGAAACAAGCGGCTTTCGGAATCTTTTTAAAAGGTGTTTGCAAAAATCTTCTTTACATATACGAATAGCAATACTTCCATCTTCACCGATAAGGTTTTCTGCAAAACCGATGGCTCCTTCATAAATCACAGTGGTTGGTTTAGTAGTTTTTTCCAGGTAATCAAAAACCTCCAAATCGGGAGCTGCAACATATTTCAATACATCTCTTTCATCAGCCAGCAATACGATCATTGCTTTGTTATCCGGTCTTTGCTTTAATGTATAAATTTTTTCCACTGCAGCTTCGTTTGTTGCATCGCAGCCAATTCCCCATACCGTATCTGTAGGATAAAGAATCAAACCCCCTTGCTGCAAAACTTTCAGACATTGTTCAATATCTTTTTCAAAACTTACCATACCTTTTTATAAATATTCATCATGTTAGCTGCATAAATAGTTGGTGCAGTTTTTAAAGCATGTAACAAACCTTTTTCTTGCATTGCTGTTACCATTTCTTTGTTATTATAAATTTTCCTCATTCCTTCGGCCATTTGTTCAGGGCTATTTGGATCTACATAATAAGCAGCATCACCACCTGCTTCCGGCAAGCAAGAAACATTGGAGGTAATAACCGGCACTTTACTCCACAATGCCTCCATTACTGGCGCACCAAAACCCTCAAAAAAAGAAGGATAGATCATGGCAATTGACAACTGATAAATAGCCGCAAATGTTGCAGGTTTACGAAACGTTGAATCGCCTTCTACCTTTTCACTCTCCGATAAAAAAATAATATCGTTTTGCAAACCATTTTCTATTACAAATTCTTTTACTTTCTGTTTGTACTTGCCTCCTTCACCAATTACTACCAAAGGAATATTCAACTCTTTTTTTAAAAGCAATATGGCTTTACAAACATTCAACAGATTCTTCCTTTCGATTATAGAACCGACGGATAAAAAAAACTTTTCGGGCAATCCATATTTTGTTGCAATCCGTTGCTTCTCCTCTGCCGACACCTGCACTGCAAAAGCCGGGTTGCAACTTTGCAGACAAACCTCAATTTTCTCTTCAGGTATTCTATAATATTCAATTATATCTTTTTTTGTCTGCTCACTGATGGCAATTACTTTATCTGCATGTTTGCAGGCATAACGAAATTTCTTACTGTAAATTTTTACATCAATCGGGTTATACTGCTCCGGAAATCGTTCATGTATCAGGTCATGGATTGTAACCACTGACTTTATTCCTGTTTTTTCAATTCCTATTGGAATTTCATGGCTTGGACCGTGATACAAATCAATCTTATGCTTCTGTAAATCTTTTGTTATCCAACTGCTTCGCCAGGCAGATGAAAACAATTTACTGAAAAATCCATCGGGTAAAATCTGATGTATGTTTTCGCCACTTAAATCGAACTTCGATGAGGGCTTTGGATTAAATAAATAATAGTGATGCTAGGGATATTGGTTTGACAGCAAATCAATCAGTGTACGGCTGTAATAACCCAACCCTGTTGTATTATGATATGCCCTTTTTGCGTCAAAACCAATGTTCATTACATAAATAATTAGTAGTGCTGCAAATTTGCATATTAATTTCCGCAAATCGGCATTGGGGCAAATGTGACATTAGCTTATTTTCGCAGCAAATAGAGAAATGATGAAAGATCTGATATTGGAAGCATGGGCTAACAGAGAATTATTAAAAGATAATAAATACAGCGATGCGGTAAAAGCTGTAATTGAAGAAGTAGATAAAGGCAGATTGAGAACAGCTGCTCCTTCTACAGAAAGTCAAGCTGGCTGGGTTGTAAATGAATGGGTGAAACAAGCCATACTTATGTATTTCGGTATTCAACAAATGCAAACCTGGGATGTAGCGCCGTTTGAATTTTATGACAAAATGTTGCTGAAAAAAAACTATGCAGCACTTGGCGTAAGGGCCGTGCCACATGCAGTGGCGAGATATGGTGCTTTTCTTGGAAAGAATGTGGTTTTGATGCCATCTTATGTAAATATCGGTGCTTATGTAGATGAGGGAACGATGGTAGACACCTGGGCCACTGTTGGTAGTTGTGCACAAATAGGAAAAGGAGTTCACTTAAGTGGCGGTGTTGGCATAGGTGGTGTATTAGAACCTTTGCAAGCTACTCCTGTAATAATTGAAGATGGTTGTTTTATCGGCAGCCGTTGTATTGTAGTAGAAGGAGTGATAGTAGAAAAAGAAGCTGTATTGGGAGCAAATGTTGTATTAACCCAATCCACAAAAATTATTGATGTAAGTGGTGATGCTCCAATAGAAATGAAAGGCAGAGTACCGGCGAGAAGTGTAGTAATTCCCGGTTCTTATACAAAGAAATTTCCCGCAGGAGAGTTTGGAGTTGGTTGCGCTTTAATTATAGGTAAGCGTAAACCAAGCACCGATTTAAAAACAAGTTTGAATGATGCTTTGAGAGACTTTAATGTTTCTGTGTAACGTAGAACCTGATTTATTATATTTGCCCTCCACTAATGCCCAGGTGGCGAAACTGGTAGACGCACTGCCTTCAGGTGGCAGCGTTCGCAAGGATGTGCTGGTTCGAATCCAGTCCTGGGCACAAAGACCTTGACACATAGTGTCGGGGT
>JBBSJN010000158.1:0-6901 GCA_038257235.1 Chitinophagales bacterium | reverse complement strand
TTGTATTAAAAGAATTTTTCTGCCTGTTTTTGAAAATTTAACAATGCGTTCCCCACCGAGTAAGCCTCTATCAAGACCAATATCGTTGGAGCCTAATCCTGCTGGCAGTGATGTAACATATAAAACTTCTGCATCCAATTTGTCCACTTCAAGAAATATTTTACCGGCATTTTCATCCCAGTAAAAATTCATAAAGCCTTCATATTTTTTAAGGTCTTTTGTTTTTTCTTCTATAGAAGGTAATCCTTGCCTACCGCCAGGCAGGTTCTGTGCTGCAAGAAATAATGGAGCCAGTGTAAAAAACAGGAGAAATTTTTTCATAAACAATGATTTATCTATTCAGGAAAAATAAAGGGATAATTAAATAATAATTATAGTATCAGCCTTTTTATTATTAATTTTTATAATGGTTTTTCTTTCAACAAAAACTAAAAGCAATATCAAGATAATTTCTGTAACAAAATACAATAAACCTAACAAAGTAAGATTTGCATAATGATAAATAATAAGTCCAATTGTAAGGCAACAATATAACAAGTTTGCAAGGCTAATTAAAGAAAGATAGAAAGCCCATTTTATTGTAACATAATATGCACAAATCAAAGAGTACAAGGCAAAAATAAATGGCGGAACGGCAATAATAAAAAGAGTGCTCCCAGGTATTCCAACATATTGCTGAAAAGGGATCAGTATACAACTAATAAAAAAGAGTGATAAAAAAGCTCCAATACTATCCACGAGAAATAGTCTTTTTGGATTTGTAGTCAGTATGTTCAATATTTTTTCACTATTTAACACTAACTACAATAGTTTTTTAAACAAACTATAAAACTCTACCATTTAAAATACTCAAACCTATTAAATATCCTTGTTATTCTTCCACCAGCGATAGCCGATGTAACCAACAATGGCAAAAGGAGCAAATGCCAGATAAAGTATACCGGAATTCATCCCTTGTGCAGGCTTTTCACCCAATTGCTGAGTTGTTTTTGTACAAATAGAACATTGCGCAGATGAGGAAGTTGCCAACCCAAGCATTAAACCTGTAATAATGAAAATCAAAGCCCACTTTTTCATACCTATTTACTTTGACGCAAAGTTACGGCTTAACAGAAATTAAACGGAATGATTTAAATCAATCAAGAGGCAACTTTAATCCAACATCGCATTGGTACAAATGATATTTTCGCCTTTTTCAACTCTCGAAAATTGATATTTATCCAAAGCAGAAAAAACTGCAGCAGAACATCCCGGTACCATTCTTTCATGCAATTCAATTACCAATACTCTCGTAAAAGGAAGCCAGCTGTCAACATCGCTTTCAAAAACTACTTTTTCAGAACCTTCAATGTCCATTTTCAATAAATCAATTTTTTTCCACCCATTTTGCTGCATTATAGCTGCTATTGAAAAAGCCTGTATTGTGCTTTCATTTTTCGCAGGCACTTCTTCAACGGTAAAAGCATTATTTCCTCCGCCATTATCTTTTATAGCAAGAAGTGCTTTCTTATTCCAAACCCCGGCTTCTACCGGCATTATATTTTCATAATTAGCAGCATTCTGAACAAGCATTTGAAAATTTCCATGTTCCGGCTCCAGAGACACAATTTTGGCCGTTGGATATTTGCTTGCCAGGTACACTGATGTTAAGCCAATATTGGCTCCTGCATCAATAATTGTTTTTGGAACAAAGCCAAGATTAAGGTTGTAATCTTCCCGCAACAACACCTCTTCAAATGTGGCGTAGTCGTAAGGATTATTTCTTAACGAGAAAGGATGGTTTAATTTTTTTATCTTCCAGTTATTCCATTGCCCTGTTTTCATTTTTATGTAAATAAAAAATGCTTCTTTAAAACCAAGGTGCTTTTTTAAAGTAGAAAATCTGGACATTTGAATAAGTATATTGAAAAAAATAGTTCTCCCAAAAATATTAAATTGAATTATGAACAGACAAGAAAATATTCCACGGTTAGATGATTGGCAAGTTAACAGTAAGCATCCTCATTATATCCACCTGTACTTTTTAATTAATGACATAAAAAAAGCCCTTGAAACACATGCAAACGGAGTCTTTCTTGATTTAGGTTGTGGTAATAAGCCATATGCATCTTTATATAATCCTTATACTACTTCTCAAATCGGATGTGATATAATACAAAGCGATAAGAACAGAGTAGATGTAATATGTCCGGTTACCAACTTAAAATTTGAATCAAATATTTTTGATAGTGTTTTATGCACACAGGTATTAGAACATGTATACGAACATCAACTTATGATGAAAGAAATTCATCGTGTATTAAAGCCTGGAGGCACTATTATATTGACGGTACCATTTACCTGGGAATTACATGAAGAACCATTTGACTTCTTCCGGTATACCAAACATGGTCTAAAAGAGCTTTTTGAAAAAACCAATTTTCAAATTGATTATATTAAACCCAATGGAGGGAAATGGGCCGCTATCTATCAATTAAGAAACAATGCACTCTATCATTCTTTTAAAAAGAAAACCTTCTATAATAAATTAAAGAAACTATTTTATAATGAACTCCGTGTAATACAACTTCGCAACAAATTTGCAATTTGGCTTGATAAGAAATATAAAGACGAAATATTTACCTTGAACTATATTGTTGTAGCAAGAAAAAAAGAAGACGCTTCATGAAATCAATTCTTTTTATATCGGTAATGAATGGTTCGGCCTGGGGTGGCAGTGAAGAGCAGTGGTTTCGGCTTGCATTGTGGATGGCAAAAGAAAAATATGAAGTTGCTGTAAGCTGTTTTGACTGGCCTGAAAAAAAAGAAAAATTAACCGCATTCCAAAAAGAAGGTATAAAACTATTTCTTCTCCCGTCAAAAAACAAAGGTGTTTTTGCCAAATGGCAATTACAAAAAATAGTCAACAAAATTTCTTTTGAAAATTATGACCTTGTTTTTATTAACCAGGGCGGCTTTGAAGATGTTAGCCATAGCCCTTTTAAAACAATTTATAAACGATGCAAAAAATATGTGATAAGCTCCCACAACTATGATGAAAACGGGAAATTGTCTGCCGGACGATCCGGTTTATTAAAAAAATGGTTTTTAAATTCCTCATTGAACATTGGTGCATCACAAAAAATTTTTGATACACTGCAAACACATTATCATGTACCTGTTCCCAATCAAAAAATAATTTATAGCCCGATAAATTTTCAGGTTCCCGGCAATGAGGAGCCTTATCCTTCTCAACCTGATGGTAAAATCATTTTTACCATGCTGGCAGCATTCGATGTTAACAGAAAAGCTCAAGATGTTTTGATCAACACATTTGCTTCTGAGAATTGGAAAAGCCGGAACTGGCAGTTACATCTTTATGGGCAGGGAAAAGATTTGAATTTATTAGAGACACTTATTAATGAAAATGGACTACATGAAAAGGTGCTACTAAAAGGGCATACAACTGATGTTAAAAAAGCATTATTAGCAACCCATATGTATTTACAAGTTACTAAACTGGATGCCATGCCAATTAGTGTAATGGAAGCAATGGCAATGGCGAGGCCATGTATTGTAAGCAGCGTTGGTGATATGCCTGTTTGGATCAACCATGAAGAGAACGGATACATTAGTAAGGAAGTTACAGTAGAAGCTGTTGATGAAATACTGGAACTTGCATGGCAACAAAAAGAGCAGTGGAGTGAAATGGGAAAAAGATCTTTTAATAAATTTCAGAAATTGTACCCACATCCATACGAAGAAAAAGTTGTCTCACTTTTAAAATCAGTATAAGAGTTTTATTCGAATGCTTTTTTTACCTGATATAAGATTTTCCGTTTTTATCTGAAAAAACTTCCTGGCTGAACAAATAGGATTTGCTTATAAAAGCATTCAGCTCTCCTTTCAATATCAATGCTGATAACAAATTGTCGGCTCTGTATTTTACAGGGGTTTGAGTTACGATCATTTTTTTTGCTCCTGCTTCGCTTATTGCATATGCATGGGTACAATCATGAAAACCTGCTTTTAACAAAGAAGGACTGAACTTTTGAGGAAGACTTCTTTTTATCATGGCTACCGGTATCCGGCTTAAACCAAACTGCCCCATTATTTTATACCAAAACTGTTTTAACCTTTTTCCAATCGTCACCTGTTCATTTTTAAGATACCCGAGATAAAACAGCTCCCAATCTTCTGGCAGTTCTTTTAATGTATCTGTTATCCTTGGAAGATTTTCAAACTCTGGCACTACATCATCTTCAAAAATCAACACCCGTTTCCAGCCATTATCAACTATGGCCTGATAAATATTCCGATGCGAAAGAGAGCAGGCAATTTCCCCATTGTTTAGGGGAGAATATTGCCGCATCTCTAATGTATTCTCTTTCTCAAACAAATAATTATCGTTGATGAAATTATCATCTATATCATTCTTATCTGTTCCGTAGAAAAATTCAAAGTCAATTCCTTTCAATCTTTCTTTTACTTTCTCCTGCCGGTCTTTAAAACGGGGAACTGTCAACACCAATACTTTATCAAAGTACTGTTGCAACAGGTTGTTTATTTCAGAAATAGATTCAGGCATCAGGCAAATGTAAAACAAACGAGGCTGTCTCAAAAGTCGTAAATCGTCATTGTAAGGGAGTAACAACCTGTCCCGAAATTAATCCTATCGTGTGGACACATTTTTTGCATCGAAAAAATAGCACACGGATGACACACCTGCCCGACTGGTCATTCAGGCGGGGATTGAACAGATTTTCACTGTTTTCTTTATTTATTCGGAGATTTAAAGCACCTATTTGCGAGAGTAAAGGTGTATAGTAATTAAACCGCTTGTGCTTCCATTTTCTTCTGCACTTTCTTCCGTTCATCTTCATTCAAAATAACCTTACGCATACGGATGAAGTTAGGAGTTACCTCTATGCACTCATCCTGTTGAATGTACTCCATACATTCTTCCAGTGACATCAACGTTTTAGGTTGAATGCGGGTAGCATCATCACTTCCGCTTGCACGGTGGTTGGTCAGTTTCTTAGGCTCTGTAGCATTTACTACCAAATCACCTGGTTTAATGTTCTCTGCAATAATTTGTCCTGCGTATACTTCTTCTGCAGCTTCTACAAAGAAACTTCCCCTGTCCTGTAATTTATCAATTGAATAGCCGGTTGTTTTGTCTGTATTCTTAGAAAGCAATACACCATTACTTCTTCCGGGAATTGGGCCTTTCCATGGTTTATATTCTGTAAAGCGATGCGCCATCACCGCCTCACCAGTTGTAGCCGTGAGCATTTGTGTACGCAAACCAATCAATCCTCTTGAAGGAATTTCAAATTCAAGATGCTGCATTTCACCTTTGGTTTCCATAATCAGCATTTCACCTTTCTTACGACTTACCAGGTCAATTACTTTACTGGCAAATTCCTGCGGCACATCTACCACCAGGTTTTCATAAGGCTCACATTTTACACCGTTCACTTCTTTTACAATAACCTGCGGTTGTCCAACTGTCAATTCATATCCTTCACGACGCATGGTTTCTATCAATATACCAAGGTGCAAAATACCACGGCCATATACCATCAGGCTATCACCTTCTCCACTATCTTCAACTTTTAAAGCAAGATTCTTTTCAGTTTCCTTCATTAATCTATCTCTCAAATGTCTTGAAGTAACAAACTTTCCATCTTTACCAAAGAACGGTGAATTGTTTACTGAGAACAGCATGTTCATCGTTGGCTCATCCACACTTATTACGGGTAATGCTTCCTGTGTTTCAGCATCAGAAATTGTATCACCGATATTAAAATCTTCGATACCAACAACAGCACACAAGTCGCCGGCTATAACTTCTGTTACTTTCTTTTTACCCATTCCTTCAAACACATACAACTCTCTCACTTTTGTTTTCTTAACACTGCCATCGGCCTGCATTAAAACAACATTCTGTCCTTCTTTTAAAACACCACGGCTTACTTTACCTACTGCAATACGGCCGAGGAATGAAGAGTAATCCAGAGAAGTGATCTGCATTTGTACTGGTCCTTCATTTACTTTTGGTGGTGGCACATACTTTACAATTCCATCCAGCAAAGGATTTATATTATCAATCTCCTCTAATGAATCATTAAACCAGCCATTTTTTCCTGAACCATAAAAAGTAGGAAAATCCAATTGAGCTTCTGTAGCATCTAAGTTGAAGAACAGCTCAAATATAGCATCATGCACTTCGTCAGGACGGCAATTCGGCTTATCAACCTTATTAATAATTACAAGCGGCTTCAGATTTAGCTGCAATGCTTTTTGTAACACAAATCTTGTTTGTGGCATGGGTCCTTCAAAAGCATCAACTAACAAACAAACGCCGTCGGCCATTTTCAATACCCTTTCCACCTCACCACCAAAATCGGCGTGACCGGGAGTATCAATTACATTAATTTTTACACCCTTATAAACAACAGAGGCATTTTTACTGAAAATGGTAATTCCTCTTTCCCTTTCCAGATCGTTACTATCCATTATCAGCTCTCCTGTTTCCTGGTTATCCCGGAACACTTTGGTAGCATGTAAAATTTTATCAACCAATGTAGTTTTACCGTGGTCAACGTGGGCAATAATTGCAATATTTCTTATCTCCATAATTGTAAAGTTGATACGTTGAAAAGTTTAGAAGTTAATAAGTTATCCCTCCTGCTTTCTATTCTCCAGATAATTAATATATCCATTTAATAACCTTTCAACTTTTCCGGGCGGCGAAGGTACGCCAATTCTACGGCCAGAGCAAACTAAACAGTTAATTAATACAGACCTAAGTTCAATTAACAAGTGCAACACCTGTTTAACCCAATGGGCGGGGTACCCCGCCCATTGGGTTGGGCTGAAAAACAGATTTTTGTGTTGCAAAAATGACAAAAAAATA
>JBBSJN010000157.1:0-7120 GCA_038257235.1 Chitinophagales bacterium | reverse complement strand
ATCCTTTCGTCGCAACCAGAAAAAGTAAAATGTTTTTCTATAACCTGGTTCGTTTTCAAAATAAGATATTGGTTTTTCGAATTCCTGAACAGATCAGGATTAAAAAAGCACAAACGATTGAATCATTATTTGTGCTTTATATATTAACTATTAACAAAATTGTATGTATTGGATTTTCGTTCTCATAGTATTTCTGCATAATCATTAAAGAGTATGCTCAACTTCATTCTTTCGATTTACAGATCAAAGCCCTTGTTCATTGATAAAATTTACCAATGCTGCCGTATTTTTTAAGCTAAGTTTTTTGAGAATATTATACCTGTGAACTTCTACAGTTTTTATTGAAATATCTAACCGGATGGCAATTTCTTTCGATGAATGACCTTCTTTGATCAACTTAACAACATCTATCTCCCGTCTAGAAAGTGAGTTTATATCAGGACGGCCTCCGTCATCTTCTAATTCATGTTGGGCAAGAATATTTTTCACTTCATCACAAATATATTTTTTGCCATTATTAACTTCCATAATAGCTGTCATTAATTCATTCTTAGAAGAATTTTTAGTGACATAACCCATCGCTCCAACCTGCAGCATTTTGCGGGCATAAGCCGGCATACTATGCATAGAAATTCCAATGACCTTGGATCCGGGAGAGTATTTCCTTACCAGTTTGGTGGTTTCAAATCCATTTACCGGCGTCATATTAATATCCATTAAAACGATCTTTGGCTTCTTTTCCCTGGCAATTTCAACAGCTTCGTTGCCATTGCTGGTTTCTCCAATAACATTAAAACGGGTATCGCTGCTGAGGATGAACGACCACGATTCTCTGATAAGTTTATGATCGTCAACTAATAGAATGGTGATTTTTTCCATAAGAAATTTAGATTTTGGACGGTGAATTGGTTTTTATAAAGAAAAATTACATAATAAGCACTACTCTAACGCTAAAGAACTACTCATTTTTATATGCACGACACGATGAATTTACTATTTAAGTAAATCCTCTTACTTTAAATACCTCATACACTTATATGCCTATACATATACTTCGATAAAGAATGGTTTTTCATAAGAAAATAATTCGGATTTAAAAACGGGGCAATAATAATCGTTGTAAATCTTTCAGTTTCCTGTCTCTAAATTCAATCCAAAATAACAAACTAATTAAAGAAATAAGAATAGAAGAGATGGCTTTTATAAAGTAATTGATACCCCTGTAACTATGTAGTTGAATAGCTACAAATACCATAAAAAAATTAAAACCATGGATAAAATGCTGTGAAAAAATGCTGCGTAAACTAAAATGAGCAAGTTGTAGTACTTGCTCATTTGTGGAGGTGAGGGGAGTCGAACCCCTGTCCAAACATATTCCTCAAAAGCTTTCTACATGTTTATTCAATTTTGTTATGTCGGGAACCAACTGGAAAAAGACAACCGATTAATTCCTTAGCTGAATAGTCTTAAGCAATCAGCACAGCCTGTGATTACAGCAACCTGTTTTGTTTTTGAGTCGGCGGCAGGGCATGGTAACAGATCAACCGGCCCGGCGGCCCATATGACTACTTAATCACTGATTAGGCAGCCATGGCATACTGTGTATTGCCATTTATAGTTTTCGTATTCAGATTAAACTGCTAATTACGCAACGCAGTACATGCTTACACTTCCAAAGATCTACGCTGTCAAAACCAGGCACCCCCGGTTTGTTGCACAGCAACTTGCAAATCTACAAAATTTCACACTCTTGTAATATTTCATTTGCCTAAGAAGCAAAGAATCAAGTAGTTTTATTCCATGACTAAAAACGGGCCAAAAGAAAGTTATGAAGCAAGGCTAAATGTTCTTACAAAAGAATTAAAACAACTGCAACACAATAAAAGAAACCTGACATGGAAAAGGCTTTTGTCATTCCTTGGGACAATAGCTGCAATATGGTTCTTATCGTCTTATTCCTGGCTTCTGGCAGTTGCCGCTGGCATTATACTGATAAGCTTGTTTGTATATTTTATTTTTAAAGACCTTGCTAATAGTAATGCCATCGAAAATAGTTTACTATTAATTTCTATTAACAAAAATGAAGAAGCAGCTTTAAATCATCAATATCTTGATTTTCCAGACGGAGCTGAATGGAAGCCGGCTTTGCATCATTATGCGAATGACCTGGATATTTTCGGCAGAGCTTCTTTGTATCAATATGCAAACAGAACTACATCGGAGCAAGGAAATAAACTCTTTGCCGATTGGCTGCTTGCTCCGGCAAGCATTGATATCATTAAGCAAAGGCAAGAAACTGTAAAAGAATTAACACCGGAAAAAGAATGGCGGCAACAGTTACAGGCATTGGGTATAAATAATCATCTGACATTAAAAACTGAAACAAATATTCTTCATTGGTTAAAGGAAGAAAGCAGGTTTATCCAAAATAAGCTTTGGGGAATACTGAGAATTGTGTTTCCCGTACTCAGCTTCACAACTTTAGGATTATATATTACTGATGTTATTTCGTTTGACCGGTTTCTTCCAATCATGTTGGTGTTTCTTGCTATTTCATTATGGGTTTCAAAATTGATAATGCCAGACTATGTAAGGCTTAATAAAATAACAGGCGAACTGGAAACCTTGTCCTCTAGTATCAGTTGTATAGAAAATAAAGATTTTACAAGCCCTCTCCTTTCAACACTTAAAAAAGATTTTAGCTCAACGGAAGCAAAAGCTTCTTCAACTATCAAAAATCTAAAAAAGATACTTGACCGGCTTGACTACCGGTTAAATCCGATTGTCTTTATTCCGCTGAGTGCTTTTGTTTGTTGGGATCTTCAACAAATTTTTGCACTGGAAAATTGGAAAAGAAAAAATAAAACGATTACCGCTAATTGGTTTTCTTCCTTAGCAAATTTTGAAGCCATTTCAAGTATCGCCAACCTTTCCTTTAATCATCCTGACTGGAGCTTCCCTGAAATAGTAAATAAAGACGCCGTATTTATTGGCGAAGAAATTGGCCACCCTTTAATCCCAAAAGAAAAAAGAGTTTGCAGTTCATTTTCTACCGAAGGTGTAAACCAGATCAGCTTGGTTACCGGCTCTAATATGGCAGGGAAAAGTACTTTTTTACGAAGCGTTGGAGTTAATATCGTTTTGGCAATGATGGGTGCTCCTGTTTGTGCCAAAAATATTTCCGTTTCTCATTTAAAAGTAATGAGCAGCATGAGAATAAGTGATAACCTGGAAGAAAGTACTTCTACCTTTTATGCAGAATTGAAAAAACTAAAAGAGATTATTGATGCTGTGTATGCCAACGAAAAGGCTTTCCTGCTGCTGGATGAAATTTTAAGAGGAACCAATTCTGCCGACAGGCATACCGGTTCTTCTGCACTCTTAAAACAGTTGATACAACACAATGCAGCCGGGGTAGTGGCAACGCATGATTTAGAATTAGCAAAACTGTCAGAAGAATTCCCTGCAAATATTCACAACTATCATTTTGATGTAAAAGTGAATAACGATGAATTGTATTTCGACTATAAACTAAATAAAGGCATCTGCCGCAGCATGAATGCCTCTATTTTAATGAAGAAGATTGGTATAGAGCTTTAACTATTTACCCCAACCAAACCAGTCGTTACCATTGGCGTACAGCATCAATCCGAGTAATAGAACCATACCGGCAATTTGTGCATACTCCAGGAATTTTTCATTGGGCTTTCTTCTTGTAATCATTTCATACAATGTAAACATTACATGGCCGCCATCCAATGCAGGTATAGGCAGCAAGTTCATAAAAGCTAATATGATTGAAAGAAATGCTGTAATGTTCCAGAATGCTTCCCAACTCCAGGTGGTAGGAAATATAGAACCGATGGCTTTAAAACCTCCAACACCTTTATAAGCACCTGTTTTAGGATTCAATATTAATTTGAACTGATCGATATAATCTTTCAGCTTTTCACCAGCTTTTCTAAAACCTGCAGGAAACGCCGCAAAAAAACCATACTTGGTTTTTGTAACCTCATACACTCCCATGCTGTCGTATTGCTCATAGTTAAGCATATAAATCCCCACCCTTCCTTCCTCACTCACTTTGCTTACCAGGTTCACTGTATCTACTCCTCTTAAAACGGTAAGGTTAACAGTACCCTTCTTATTTTTTTCAGCCACATCATTGATCTGATCCATAAACTGGATAGGTTCGCCCTGCACCGCAATAATATTATCATAAGCCTGCAACCCTGCCTGCTTACCGAATGAAGTATCTTTTTCAGGAAACTCTCCTACTATACTTGGCACTCTTTCAATAATAAAAGGCCTCCGCTTTTTATCTCTTCGGGTAATTATTTTATCAATTATATTCACAGGCAAATCCAGATTCACTAACTGGTTGTTTCTTTCCAACACTACCTTTCTGCCGCCAATTAATATTTTGAGCTGAACATCTTCAAAATATCTTAAGGAGTCTCCATTAACCGAAATTATTTTATCGCCATTCTGAAAACCGAGTTTAGTCATTAAAGTATCCGTAACCCAGATGCCATTTTTTACACTGGCAATTGGTGTTTTCTTTTCGCCCCATACCATCAGGATAAATGCATAGATCACAAATGCAGTTAGTACATTCATGATAACACCTCCTAACATCACTATCAATCGTTGCCAGGCTGGCTTACTTCTGAATTCCCAATCCTGCGGTGGCTGCTTCATGGCTTCTTTATCCATGCTCTCATCAATCATTCCGGATATTTTTACATATCCGCCCAATGGTAACCAACCTATACCATACACAGTATCACCAATTTTCTTTTTGAAAATTGCAAACCAGGGATCGAAGAATAGAAAAAATTTTTCTACACGGCATTTAAACCAACGGGCCGTTATATAATGGCCAAACTCATGCAGAATAACCAATAATGATAAAGCCAGCAATAATTGTCCGGCCTGCAATCCTACATTCGCCCAGTTAATAGCTAATAAATTCATAGTGATACCCCAACCCCTAAAGGGGCTTTTAAACCTTCTTTAAGAATTTTGCTTACTCTCCAAAGTCAGTAAATTAAAATATTTTTTTTTAATACCCATTTCTCAAATTAAAAAAAAACTCCAAATTTTTCCCATTAGAGGTTGGGGCTTTAAAGTTTAATTAAATCGGCTGCGAAGTTACGAGCCTCACCATCGCTTTCAAAATATTCCTCCAGCGTTGGTTTCTCTATAAATGGAATGGTATTCATTGCTTTTTCAATCACATCCGTCATATCAAGAAAGCTGATTCTGTTACGGAGAAAAGCAAAAACTGCTATTTCATTGGCCGCATTCATTATGCAAGGGAGATTACCGGCTTTATTCAATGCTTCTTCAGCCAAAGCTAAATTTCTGAATGTTTTAACATCAGGCTCTTCGAAAGAAAGGGTGTTGATCTTTTTAAAATCCATTCTTGGAAAATCATTTTTAATACGCTGTGGAAACGACAAAGCATATTGAATAGGTAATTTCATATCCGGCAAACCCATTTGAGCTTTTATACTCCCATCTTCAAACTGCACCATGCTATGAATAATACTCTGTGGATGAATCACAACCTGTACTTGTTCCGGTTTTAGATTAAACAACCACTTGGCTTCAATCATCTCCAGGCCTTTGTTCATTAATGTAGCAGAGTCAATGGTAATTTTTGCACCCATATTCCAATTAGGATGTTGCAATGCATGTTCTCTTTTTACATTAACAAGGTAGTTTGTTTTTCGACCAATAAATGGCCCCCCAGATGCTGTAAGAATTATTTTTTCTATTCTGTTTCTTGTTTCGCCAATTAAACATTGAAAAATGGCAGAGTGTTCCGAATCAACAGGGATGACGGGTACCCGGTTCTCCACCGCTTTCCGCATAATTATATCACCGGCAACCACCAAGGTTTCTTTATTGGCCAAAGCGATTGCCTTGCCATTATCAATTGCTTTTAATGTGGGTCTTAATCCCGCATAGCCAACAATAGCCGCCAGCATAAGATCATAGCAATCCATAGCGGCCACTTCTTCCAATGCTTTTTCTCCGGCAAATACTTTTATTTCTGTTGAAGACAATGCATCTTTTACCGTTGCATATTTTTTATCATCCCCAATTACAACAATATTGGGATTAAATTTTAAAGCCTGTTCAATTAACAATTCATCATTCGTATGTGCTGTCAATACTTCTACAGAAAACATTGAAGGATTTGCTGCAATTACTTCGAGTGCCTGTGTGCCTATTGATCCGGTAGAACCGAAAATGGCAATTCGTTTAATAGTTTGTTGCGAACTCATTATTTGTTGTTTGAATTATTAATTAATAATTATTAATTAATAACTGTTTCTGCCTCGCTCCACTTTATCAGTTCATCGGCTATCTTCCGGTCGTTGCTCAATCTTGGCACTTTGTTTTGCCCACCTAATTTACCGATAGATTTCATGTAATCAATAAATCCGTTTTTTCGAACTGTATTTATTTTGAGAGGAGATAAGATATTTCCTCCGATAAGGTCATCATAATAAACATTTTTTTTCCGAAGATGCTGATCAAGCCGCGAAGCAAATTTTTGCAAATCATCCGGCCTGTTTTCAAATTCTACATACCATTCATGATAGGACTTTCCTTCATCACTGCTTACAAACGGAGCCACAGTAAATTCAGTTACATATACATTTTCTTCTTCCGCAGCTTTCAGCATACAGGCTTCTACTTCTTCGCCAATTACATGCTCTCCAAATGCAGATATAAAATGTTTGGTACGGCCTGTTACTACCAACCGATACGGATCAACGGATAAAAACTTAACTGTATCACCCAGATTGTAACCCCAAAGCCCGGCATTGCTGTTTATGATCATTGCATAATTCTCTCCCACTTTTACATCTTTTAAAGAAAGCCTTATCGGGTTTTCAGTAGCAATTTCTCCTGCCGGAACAAATTCATAAAATATTCCGCTGTTGCTATTTAATAATAAGCCTTCAGCTTCCTGCGAATCCTGAAAAGCAAAAAAACCTTCGCTTGCCGGGAATAGTTCAATCGTATCTATTTTACGACCGATGCTCTCTATTAGTTTTGCTCTATAAGGTTCAAAGTTAACGCCGCCCTGAACCATCACACT
>JBBSJN010000156.1:0-7127 GCA_038257235.1 Chitinophagales bacterium | reverse complement strand
TTTGTAAAAGATGCTAATGGCAAAGTGGGATCGTTATTGATACTCAGGGAAGGACCAGCTATAGAAGCAATTAAAATTAAATAGTTCGGATTTAAAAAACTGATTTACTTATTCAAACTTCGAACTATAACCAAAACGTACATCATGCATAATAATATTTCACCTGTACAACAACAGGAACGTGCACAGATACTGGATGTGCTGCGTGGTTTAGCTATACTGGGGATTCTTCTAAATAACATTTATGGTTTTTCCGGTTATGGTTTTCTTACAGAAGAAATGAGGCAGCAGTTTAATACGTTCAAGGCTGATCAATTTTTAAATTTTCTTCAAATAACTTTTGTTGAAGGAAAATTTTATTCTCTATTCTCTTTACTATTTGGTATTGGTTTTTCCATTATTTTAATAAGAAATCAGCAAAAAGGAATTAATCCTTTACCTGTTTTTTATCGTCGCCTGGGTGTATTGCTGTTAATTGGTGCGGCGCATCTTTATTTTCTATGGCAGGGAGATATACTTCTTTTGTATGCACTGGTTGGTTTATTATTGCCACTTTTTAGAAATTGTTCTAACAAGACATTATTAATTTGGGCAACAGTGTTCGTTCTTGCTCCAATTGCAATAGATGCCTTGCGTTTATGGTTGAAATGGAGTCCTGGTGATTTTTTACTTCCCATAGGTTTATCTATTGATGAAAAAGTGGGTCTGACAGAAGACAACTGGCGTACTTATATCTTTATAAAAGGTAGTGGTTTTACAGAATGGTGGAACTGGCAGCAAACATCCTTTATTTACAGGTACCAATACATTCTAAACTCCAACAGAATTTTGAAAGTTTTAGGTATGTTCCTTATAGGTTTTTATGTGGGGCGTAAAATGATTTATGCAAATCTTGATGAGTATGGATCATTATTCAGGCGAGTAATGAAATGGGGCTTTGCTTTAGGATTACCTGCCAGTATAGTTATGTATTTATTTGAAGGAGATGAAAAATATATTCATGCACATTGGTATGGCTTATTTGATACTGTTTTTTATGCCCTGAGTGTTGTACCATTAAGTCTGGCCTATGCTTCTGCTATTTGTTTATTCTGGATAAAAAGAAAAAGCATATCACGACTTTCTGTTTTTGCACCGGTAGGTAGAATGGCTTTGACTAATTACCTGATGCAAACTTTAATTGGCAGTTTTCTTTTCTACGGCGCAGGACTTGGTTTAGGACAGAAATTTGGATTGGTCGTTTTATTTCCAATAGTAATCGGCATTTATGCGATGCAGGTATTATACAGCAGTATCTGGTTAAAGCATTTTCAATACGGACCCATGGAGTGGATATGGCGGCAGGCAACATACGGGAAAAGAATACCGCTAAAAAAACCAAACCATATTTATGTTGTAAAAGGTGATATAGCTGGTATAGAAAGCAAAGTTGAAAGAATAGATCATTAGAAGTATTCGAATTTGTTTCCATTTGATAAAGAACAATTTTATGCCATGGCTAAAGAAGTAAACGATTCACGTTTTGAAGCAGGGGTACATTATAAAAGTGATAGTGCAGCAGGGGAAGAACTTGGCAGAAAAATAGGGAACGAAGTGGTAAGATGGGCAAAACAAAAAGTAAAGTGGTGATTAATATGAATTTGAAGCTTTATAAAAATATTTCCGCATGATTACAATAACAAAACATCAACAGGTGTGGCTGAAAAGAATCTTCTGGTCAATCCTGCTCTTGATTATTGCTTACTATTTATATCGGGCTTTCTACTATCGTTTTATAAAAGAAGGATTAGGGCCTACCTTTTGGAATAAACAGTTTTGGTTTTCCCTTCATATTGCTACTGCAGTTCCAATCATACTGATCGGACCGCTACAATTTTGGGACTGGTTCCGGAAACGATATATGAAATGGCATAGATTATTAGGAAAAATATATGTAGTTGGTGCTCTCTTCGGTGGTATCACTGCATTGTATTTAGCCATCACCATTCAGTTCCCCGAATCGGTAATACCTTTAACGCTTTCGTCTGCCCTTTGGTTGCTGACGACAGCATCTGCTTGGATCACCATCAAAAGAAAAAATGTACAGGCACACCGGTTATTTATGATCAGGAGCTACACGCTGGCACTCTCCTTTATTTTCGTCCGAATACTTAACGACTTGGTGGAGAAGCATAACTTTCTCTCCTTTATTCCAAACAGCGAAGTAAAAGCTGCTACTTACGAATGGGGGAGCTGGGTAGTGCCTTTATTGGTAGTTGAGTTCTTTTTTGCATGGCTGCCGTCCATGAGGCAAATGAAAGTAAAAAAAATTCATCCGGTTAAAGCAACAGAAACAGTTGAATCATGAAGGGAAACACATTTCTGATATGCCTGGTGTGGTTTACTGCTTTTGCGAATGCACAACGCACAGACACCATCAAAGTAAAAGTGCACGATCATGTGATGACGCTTTATGCTTCCGGTGCAGGCAATCCTGCAGTTATTTTGGAAACCGGTTTAGGTGCTAATCATAAAACATGGGACAGTGTACAACAGAAAATATCAGGATTTACAAAAGTTGTTTCTTATAACAGACCAGGTTATCTGAACTCAGATACTTGCAGTAGTCCAAGAGATGCAATAACAGTAGCAAAGGAATTAAAAGAAGCATTGACCAAAGCCGGTATTAAACCACCTTATATACTTGTGGGCTGGTCTTTGGGTGGCGCTTTTGTAAGAGTGTTTGCAGGGTTGTATCCGAAAGATGTTGCAGGTCTTGTGCTCGTTGATCCTGCACCGGAAGAATCTTATGCAAGATTCGACAAAGAATTTCCTGAACTGATGGCAGAAGATGTAAAATATGTACAGGAGATTTTGGCTAATAAAACCCGTATTGGAGAACGTGAAGAGATGCGCTACTTCGACAGCAGCATGAACCAGGCAAGAAGATCTGATGCGCATCATGCTACACCTACTTATTTATTAATTGCTGCAGGAAAAGATCCCGGCGGGCACGACAGAGATCCATCTAATCCTTTAAATAAAATTTGGATTGAAGAACTCGAAAAATGGGCGAAGAAACGTCCTAATCTGAAATATGAGATTATTACCAACAGCGGTCATCACATAGCAAGGTCTCAGCCGGACACAGTTGTGCACGCCATTAGACACATGGTAGAACAATTCCAAATGAAAAAGCTGAAGCAGGCAGCAACTCCATACAAAAAACCCGCTCAACTCAGCGACGGCATAAAAACAGCAACGCTGAAAGAAGTTGGTATCAATGAAAAATTTATAAATGCAATCACTGATTCAATTTCAAGTGGTAACTATGTAAATATTCATAGCGTACTTCTTTTACGTAACAACAAATTAGTGTATGAACAGTATTTCCCAGGAACTGATGTAACGAGAGGAGTAGGTTTCGTTGGTTTCAAAGATCACCACCGAGACAGTCTTCATGATTTAAGAAGCATCACAAAAAGTGTAGTAGGTGCCGCGATTTTGATTGCACATGCACAGGGGAAAATCAAAAGCCTAAACCAGCGCGTGTTTGACTTCTTTCCAGAATATGCAAAGCATGATACAGGAATGAAAAAACAGATCACTGTTCAACATCTGCTGAATATGACTGCAGGAATAGAGTGGGATGAGGAAATATCTTACCTGGATCCGCGAAACAGTGAGATAAAAATGAACAATGCTTCTGACGCTATCGAATTTGTACTAAGCCAAATAATAATAGATACGCCCGGTAAGAAATATAATTACAGCGGCGGATGCACTCAAGTGCTTGCGGCAATTGTTGCGAAGGCAACAGGAATACCAGTAGATAAGTTTTGTGAGCAGTATTTGTTTAAGGACTTAGGTATTGAAAAATTTACTTGGGCAAAGATCCGGAGCGGAGATCCTTCTGCGGCTTCCGGATTAAGAATGCGATCCAGGGATCTGGCAAAGTTTGGATTGTTGTTTTTAAACAATGGCAAATGGAATCAGAAACAAATCATTCCTACACATCTCGTGGCGCAAACCTTAACTAGTCAGACTACTACTCATTACGCAGATTCAATTGTGCCATTTGTAGGCTACAGTAATCAATTCTGGATTTATACAGAAAAGATCAAAGGTGAATTGGTTGATTATGTGCAAGCACAGGGAAATGGAGGACAGATTATTCACATAGATAAACGATCCGGAGTAGTACTGATTGTTACTGCGGGTAATTATAACAGCCATGCGGAGCATATAGTAACCGGAGCTGCCGTTACCGAATTGTTGTTAAGAGAAGGGTGGGTTGATAAATACCCATTATACTATATTGCATGGAATAAAGACCAGGGTGAAGCATTTGATCTTGGTTATGTAGATGAACAATATTTCAATATAAAGATTGAGTACACACAGGAAGAAGAAAATAAGGCATTACAAATAATGCCCTGCTATGTAACACAATATACTTCTGAAGAATTAATCGAAGACAGGCACAAGAAATTAACCGATCAAGCGAATGTATTTTATTTTAGAAGATTTCATTCAAGAAAAGGAATGCAAAAGAATTTTAAATTTTCCAGGCAGGGAGAAATATTAAACTTGGTAACAACTTTTTCAATAAACTATATATACATCACATGAAAAAACAATTCACTTTTATACTCATTTTTTTTATTGCTATAAATGCTGTTGCCCAGGATACCAGCAAAGTAGAAACTAAAAAATTCATCGCCCCTTCTATTCAAAATAATAAAGGCGGCGAAGATGCCAACCGAAATCTTACCATTTACCTGCCACCCGGTTATGCCAAATCAAAGGACCGATACCCGGTCATCTATTTCTTACATGGCTTTGCTGTACAAGACAATGAAATGATGGAATGGATAGGATTCAGAAACCTGATGGATTCAGCCATTAAAGCCGGATATCTTCGGCCGTCGATATTGGTGTTACCCAACAGCATGACAAAATACTTTGGTAGTTTTTATACCAATTCTTCAGTAGCTGGTAACTGGGCCGATTTTATTGGAAAGGATGTAGTTGATTACATAGATAAAAATTATCGCACCATTACACATCGTAATAGCAGGGGGTTAGCCGGGCATTCCATGGGTGGTACCGGTGCCTTAAAAATGGCTATGCTGTTTGCCGACCAATTCAGTGCAGTGTATGCCATGAGCCCGGGAGGGCTGCATTTTTCCGACGACTTCAGGTTGTCTCATCCTGCATTTAAAAGAGTATCAGAACAAAAAAATATGGACTCACTGCGAAATGCAGTGCCTTATTACGATTTTGAAAAATTCCCCTTTTATGAAATGCTTTATTCCAGCATGGCACGGATGTATTCACCCAATGTAAATGAAAAACTCTTGCAAGCTGATCAACCGATAAAATATATAAATGGAAAAATGGTCGTGAATGCTGATGTGCTGAAAAAATGGGAAGCCAATTTTCCCATTAATATGATTGACGATCATATACCTGCATTAAAAAGTTTAACGGCGTTAAAAATAGACTGGGGCCGAAACGAAGATTTTAAACACATCCCCAGAACTAACATGGAACTAAGTAAAAAACTGGAAGCATTTGGTATCAAACATTTCGCAGAAGAATACATTGGTGATCATGTAAATATGCTGGATGGTTTTGAGGGAAGAATTTTTACAGAAGTGTTCCCGTTTTTTAATACTTATCTCCAATTCAAATCACGATAAATATATAAACTATGCTAAAGCCTATTGTAATTTTACTGCTTTCAATTTGTATAAATGGCTGCAAAGAAAAAAATGAAAAGATGCAGGCACCTGTTTCCGATCTGGGTCATGTTGATCTGGTGCTGGATTCGGCAGCCTTTCATGCCATCCTGCAGGATAGTTTCCTTAGAAAGGAATTTGCTGTTGTTGCTCAGGATACAACCATGTATTCAAAACCCAGTTATGATATTTACCTGCTCGGGCGGGAAGCTTTTCTTCATATAAGTCTGGCAAAGGAATACTGGGAAAACAAAGCAGGCAGTGGCGTGATGATTTTTCAATCAAGAAAACCGGGTAAGAAAGATTCATTGCTCATGGCATGGAAGCAGGTTTACAGCGATTCTTTATTAGTGCATACATTCGAGGGTGGTGATTTTAAATTAGACGAAATTATGCCTTACAGAAAAAAACATTCTTCTTTGGCTGTAGAACCGCGCTTGACGCCTATACTTACATCTTACTCAACTCAGGCATATAAAAACTGGGGTTTTAATGACTCAGTAATTAGTAATGGATTATCAATGCAGGAATTTATGAACTCCTGGGACATTCATTCACAATCTAAATTGTTTAAAAAAATTAAATCATTGCATGTACAGGTTACCAAACAGGAACTTGCAGAAATGGAATCAGCCTTGAAAGCAATGGGTTATACTAAACAGAATAACCGTTTTGTACATGAATTTAATCCAGTTGTGCATTTTGCAATCACAGGAACAAATGTAGCACCTAAGTATACAAAAATAGAAATTCAACTGGCCGGAAGCGCACCTGAAAAAATAGTCAAACTGGGAAACAGCTATTCCATCAATATGAAAGATTCATTAATGGTGATTGAGCAATTGAAAAATTATTGACATTGATATAATAATAAATGCAGGTCGTATTTTAATTCATCTATAAATATCATAAATAAAAATCCAAGTACAATGAGATATGTCTGGATGTTTTTTTGGACAGTAGGATTTTATGGGTGCAAATCGGCAGAGAATGCAACATCAAAAGTTTTCTATGTTCATCTGCATAGCGATGCAGCTCCCGAAAAGCATATTAGTAATTTAATTACAAATGGTGTATACGCCAAAGCTGTTAGTACATTGTGGCCTAAACAGCAAACGTATCAATCAACAGAAAAATTTTTTTTTGCGCGGTCTGTTTGCTCCCTGCCCAAATGGAAAAGTTCCTTCCAGCATGCAACGTTGTTTTGAAGATGGTAAGGAATGGCCCGATGTAAACTGGGTAGAGCAGCAGATCAAAGAAAATAAAATTGATTTTATTGGTGATGTACTTGCAAAGTATCATGGCATCTCATCTTCAGATTCTTTGATATATCCTTATTATGCATTGGCTGAAAAGTATGATCTTCCTGTTGTATTCATACCGGTTCTGCAGGGTGAATTGGGG
>JBBSJN010000155.1:0-7158 GCA_038257235.1 Chitinophagales bacterium | reverse complement strand
CGACTATAATATGGGTTCCTTTGGAGGAATTAAAAACCTGGAAGTAACATTGCAAAATGGATCAGCTTACTTGCTGGATAAAATAGCTGTCGAAATAAATTACCTGAACCCTGAAGACAACATTGTAAATTCTGATAAAATTTATTTTCAATCAATCGGGCCGGGAGATGCCGCCACCTTACCTGTAAAAAAATCAAAGCGGGGTGTAAAAATAAATTTGAAGATCGTTAAGATTGAATCGAAGGAATTATCGAATGCTACTTCAACTACTTTAGATTCAAATAATTATTCGAAAAACTAAAACACTCATTAGTTTCTAGATTACTATTTTACAAGTCGACAAAACATCTCAAAGAGTCCTAAAAACTCATTGCGGGTACTTATCTTAGTGATTCAAATGATAAACATGGGTAAATTTCACAACTCAATCAAAGAAGCACATAAAGAATTCATAGAACAGCAACGTATATTTTTTGTAAGTACAGCACCCCTGAGTCCTGATGGCCGGGTTAACCTTTCGCCTAAAGGATTGGATTGTTTCAGGGTATTATCAGATAATAAGATCGGTTACATGGATCTTATTAGCAGCGGTAATGAAACTTCTGCACACACATTGGAGAATGGCCGAATCACTATCATGTTCACTTCTTTTGAAGGAGCTCCAAATATTCTGCGGCTTTATGGAAAAGGATTTACGGTATTGCCAAACACTGCCGAATGGGAAGAATATGCCCCGCATTTCACTATTTATCCGAGCACAAGGCAACTGATTATTGCTGATATTGATCTGGTACAAACATCCTGCGGATTTGGTGTGCCACTATACAACTATGTGGGGGAACGGGAAATCCATTTGAATGGGCGGAGAAAAAGGGTGAAGATGGATTGTATGATTATGTGCAACAGCATAATTTAAAAAGTCTTGATGGTCTAGCTACGGATTTAGGGTTAAAACAAAATAGTTAGCTGTATACAAATTGCTAAAAAAAGATATGCAGCTAAAGTGTGTCCCGATTTTACCTGTCCCGCAAATTACCTATCGTTATCAAAAAAAACTTCTTTTCTCTCCCACTATCCGGTAAATTTGTGTTGTGATTCGCCGTTCCATAGAAATAATTACCAGTAGTTTTAAAATGGCTTTACAGGAGCTGTTGAAAAATAAACTCCGTACATTTCTTTCCTTATTTGGAATAACGATAGGAATTTTCTGCATCATCAGTGTGTTGGCAACTGTTGGCAGCCTGGAAAGAAATATTCAAAACGAAATAAAATCGCTGGGTAACAATACACTTTATCTTGACAAATGGGATTACTCTGCTGGTGGCGGCCCTGATTTTCCCTGGTGGCGATATGTAAACAGGCCTGTTCCTAAATACGATGAAATAAAATTTATAAGAGAACGAACTGCAGGTGCAAAATATATTGCATTTCGCATAAAAGTTACGGATGATGTTGGCTATGCCAATAGCCTGCTTTCCAATGTAAACATTTATGGCATTAATGAAGATTTTGAACAGATACAGCAGATAGAACTAATGCAGGGCCGTTATATATCTGCTGCAGAATTTGACCGGGGAATTCCTGTTGTGGTTGTTGGCTTTGATGTGGCTGAAAAACTATTTGGAGAAGCAGAACTTGCCATTGATAAAACAGTTGAGATACGAGGACAGAAGTTAGCAATAACAGGTATCATTACAAAGCAGGGCAAACAAATGATCGGCGGCTGGGATTTTGATCAGAGTGTATTGGTGTCGTATCGTTTTGCCCGCACAATAATGAATGAATACAAGGCTGATCCGGTGATTATGATACAAGGTGAAGAAGGAATAACCAGCAAAGCTTTAAAAGAAAATCTTACCGGTGTGGTAAGAGCCATTCATAAACTTACGCCAACTAAAGAAAATGATTTTACGCTGAACGACATCAATGATTTCAGTGACTCTATCAGTTCAGCATTCGTTAGTCTTAACATCGGCGGTTGGGCTATTGCAGCTTTGTCGCTGATTGTGGGAATGTTTGGCGTAGCTAATATCATGTTTGTATCAGTGAGAGAACGAACCAGCCAGATAGGATTGAAAAAAGCAATTGGTGCAAAAAAGAGAGTGATATTGGCAGAATTTTTATTGGAGTCTGCTTTCTTATGTATCATTGGAGGTTTGATCGGCTTATTATTAGTTTTTGGGCTAACGCAAGTGTTGACAAAAGCATTGGACTTTCCTGTATATATTTCTACTACTAATATGGCACTGGCCATCTTCATTTGCATTTTTGTTGGTATTGTTGCGGGATATATTCCGGCGAGGCAGGCAGCAAGAATGGATCCGGTGGTGGCGATAAGGAGCTAAACCCATCCCCCGTCCGACCGGGTCGTCCGGGCGGGCCTAAAGGGGAGTACTTATCAATTAATTATCGTAATCATTAATGATTAATTTTGCGTAATGCCTAAAAAAGCAATAAAAACTACTATTGTAAATAAGCCCCCTTCAGGGGGTTTGGGGGTTACAATACTCGCCATAGAATCTTCTTGTGATGAAACATCGGCCGCTGTTTGTGTGGATGGGAAAATATTGTCAAACTATATTGCCAACCAAACAGTGCATGAACAATTTGGTGGTGTGGTACCTGAGTTGGCTTCCAGGGCACATATGCAAAATATTGTTCCGGTAGTAGATGCTGCAATGAAAACAGCAAATATTGATCTATCAGCAATAGATGCGATTGCTTTTACGCAGGCACCGGGACTGATTGGTTCTTTACTTGTTGGAGGACAGTTTGCAAAGTCGATGTCCTTATCATTAAATAAACCATTGATTGCTGTTCATCATATGCAGGCACATGTGCTTGCTAATTTAATTAATGACCCAAAGCCTTCTTTTCCTTTTTTATGTCTGACAGTAAGTGGCGGACACACACAAATTGTGTTATGCGAATCACCAACCTCCATGAAAGTAATTGGCGAAACCATTGATGATGCAGCAGGTGAAGCATTTGATAAGTCAGCAAAAATATTGGGCCTTCCCTACCCCGGCGGTCCGTTGATTGATAAATACGCCAAAGAAGGCGACCAGAAACGTTTCAAATTTCCTGAACCAAAAATTGAAGGATTAAATTTTAGTTTTAGCGGATTAAAAACTTCAATTCTTTATTTCTTACAAAATGCAGGCAAGAGTAATTTATTTAAAGAAGAGTTTACGGCAACTGATGAAGAGAAAAAGTCATTCATAGAAAACAATCTGGCTGACATTTGTGCTTCCATTCAATACCGAATCGTCACTATTCTTTTAAATAAGTTAAAAAAAGCTTCGATAGAAACAGGTATAAAAGATATTTGTATTGCTGGTGGTGTTTCCGCCAACAGCGGCTTAAGAACAACTTTTGAAGAAACGGGCAAGCAACTTGGATGGAATACTTTTATTCCCGCCTTTGAATATTGTACTGACAATGCCGGCATGATTGCTATTGCCGGTTACTACAAATATCTCGAAGGAAAATTTGCAGACTTATCTGTCAACTCAACTGCTAGGGCTGAATGGTAAAATACAGCTATGGCTAATTCTTATTTTCAATTCAAACAATTTACTGTTCACCAGGATAAATGTGCCATGAAGGTGACCACAGATTCATGTTTATTCGGAAGTTATATAGCTAATGAAATTAATAGCTCATCGTCAGTAATTAATAATTGTCTGGATATTGGAACCGGCACCGGGTTACTTTCTCTCATGCTGACGCAAAAATGTGATTGCTGTATTGATGCCATAGAAATAGATATGGCTGCTGCAGAACAAGCAACAGAAAATAATAGAGCTTCCCCATTTACGGATAAAATAAATGTTATACAAGCTGATGCAAGGAAATTGTTATTTGAAAAGAAATACGATTTAATAATTTCCAATCCTCCCTTTTATGAAAAAGAGTTAAAAGGTGATGATGAAGGGAGAAATGTTGCTCACCATAGCTCTGCACTATCATTTACAGATTTATTTAGTATCATCAAAAACAATTTGAGTGCTAACGGAAAATTCTATTTACTTCTACCTTTTAAAAGAGATACCGAAATAAAAAACTTATTTACTTCAGGCAATTTTCAAATCGAGAGAATTACATATATAAAACAAACTGTAAAGCATGACTATTTCCGAATGATCGTTTCAGGAAAGTTCAAAACAAAAAATCCTGGCGAAACTAAGATTGATGAAATTGCAATTAAAAGTATAAGCGGGAACTATACTCCTGAATTCATTGCTTTGTTGAAAGATTATTATCTGCACTTATAAAAAAGCTATTCTCAATTTCCGCCTGCGTAATCCTGTAAATAAGAGTAAGGATCAGTTAACTTTCCCTCTTTCGCCATTGTTGCCCTTTCAATAATGGATGACCCATTATTTACAAGGTCTTCTAATACATATTTAATTAACTGCTCGCCAAAATAGCGGCTGGCATCTCTTGGCAGTTCATTGGGTAAATTGCCTACTGCCATTATATCAATTGAATCTTTTATGTATGGAGCTGTTTTCTCCAAAGTTGTTTTATCTATTCCATAAACAGGATCTTCAATTGTCTGATCACCAACATTGATTGGAACAGAGCCGTCTTCATCATCTGTAATATCAGCAATTGTTTGTATGATAAAATTCTCAGACTTCACATCTTCTTTTTCAAATAACCGGGGAACAGTTGTATCCCAATAAACGCCGTTCATTAAAATATCAGTTTGCGCCGCATATGGCAAAAACTTACATTCATACAATTCAGGGTGCTCATGAAATTCCAGGCGACTGTATTTTCCGGTTGATTTGTGCTGATACAATTCAGCACCCTTTAATTGAGTGTAAACCGGGTAAGCAAATCTTCTTGACAGGTAATCATCTGGTTCTACTTCATGAATGCCCATCAGATTCATTATTTCCAAAATGCCATGAGCTACTCTTCCTGAACCAGTAACTGCAATCTTTACATTGGGCAAGTGAAGACCAAAATAATTATGAATCAGATCCCTGAAACTTCTTTGCTTATAAACCCGTTCCAGATTAAACAATCCGGTTCGTTTTCCATAAGCCATCATTCCATTATGAGCACCTACTATGCCGGCAAAAAAACCAAACCCGATAATGCGTTGACCATCCTCATGCTCCAGGCATTCATAATCTATCAACCGTATTTTTTTTTCAATTATTGTTTGTAAAAGTTTTTGATTATGCGGTTGCTTCTTTTTTGTATGGGAAAAAAAAAGGTAGGTTTTACCGGCAATCAATTGTTCTGCAGGCACTTCTTTTATGCCCAATAAAATATCACAATGGCTCATATCATCTGCAATTTCTGCACCCGCCGACTGGTATTCCCGGTCCGAAAAACAACGATCGGGAGAGGATTGAACCACAATTTGAATTTCCGACACATTCTTATGTATCCATTTGCATTGTGCAGGCGTTAACGAAACTCTGTTATCAGCCGGAGTTTTACCTTCTTTTATAAGTCCTATTCTTGTCATATTATCTTTCTGAAATTTTAAAGAAGCAAATTTGCATAAATTTGTTTGTTACAAAACTGTTTTATGGCCTAAACTAAGATTTTTTTGTTACCCAACTGTAGTTTTTCATAGCATCACCTGTTGCACAGTTTATCCTGAGGAACGAAGGACACTGTTGTACGTCCCGCCTGCCTACCGGTAGGTAGGTTTTTATAGCCTGTCCCGCAAAATACGGGAGCAAACAAATTGAAATACATTATGACTTACTTCGAATTATTTGAGATACCGGTACAACTAAAAGTAGACCATACTGCTTTGTCAAAAAAATTCTTTGAACTCAGCCGGAAATATCATCCTGACTTCTTCGCAAACGAATCGGAAGATAAACAAGCAGAAGTGCTGGAAAAATCAGCCATATTAAATAAAGCCTGGAAAACTTTTCAAAATACAGATGCCACTATCAAATATGTTTTGATGGAAAAGGGTTTATTGGAAGAAGAAGAAAAATATGAGCTACCGCCAGCCTTCCTGATGGAAGTAATGGACATCAATGAACAACTAATGGATGCGGAGGATGCAACAGCCACAAAGAACCTTCAGCAAACAATCGACAATCTTCAATCAGAAATATATGAACCCGTTGCAAAAATTGTGGAAGGCTATAAAGAAGATATTACTCCCGAAAAAGAGCTGTTGCAGGTAAAAGAATATTATTACAAGAAAAAATATTTAGACCGCATTCGCCGGCAATTAGCTGGAATGGCGTAATATTGCAGCCCGATTTGGTGTATTAGTATATTAGTTAATTGGTTAATTAGGGATATAGTCATTAAAATCCTGTTTTACATTTTCCCAATCAACTACTTAACTATTTAACCTTGCTGCCCGGGTGGCGGAATTGGTAGACGCAGCAGACTCAAAATCTGCCGTTCGCAAGGATGTGCTGGTTCGATTCCAGTCCCGGGCACTAAAAACCTCAACGATTTGTTGAGGTTTTTTATTAAACCGATTATCTTTTACTGCAAAACTGCATGACCAAACAATACTGAAAAATCTTCGCACCAAATAAGCACTCTGTTATTTGTAGTATAATTAATAGCCGAGCTTAGCTCATACGAAAAATTACCAGTAACTGCTTTTAGTAACCCAACTTCCTGGTACGGATTACCATTGTTATTTGGTGATAACCATATTCTTAAATCAGGCCCATTATCAGTTTTGAGATTTTCAATAACAAGAAATTTCTTACCAATCGCATCAACGATAATTTTTGCAGAGCCTGTTGTAGTATGGCTATTACTTAGAAAATTTCCAGCACTGATTACGGTACCTGTTGGTAACAATTCATTTGTATTATCTAAAGCACTTTTTTTGCAGGAAACAGCCGAGATGGCAATGGCGAAAAGAAAATATAATTTGTTCATATAAATATTTTGAATATTTAATTAAGTAGAAATCACCATTGTTCATTAAAATACCACCTTCTTCAAGGATATAATCAACTTTCCAACTTATATACAGAAAAAACCAGAAAAAGGTTTTATCATAACAATAATTCTTTTACGCAAAAATTTTTATCATATTTGTGATAGAAATAAAAACTTGACATCAGATAATTTATATATTGAAGATAACCTTGTTGCGGCATTGAAACGTCGTGAAAACGAAGCTTTTAAGCATTTATATAT
>JBBSJN010000154.1:0-7309 GCA_038257235.1 Chitinophagales bacterium | reverse complement strand
GTAGGTAATCACACTTTCCAGGTTCATCATGTGCCGCATTACCGGATATTCGCCGGTGATGCCCATACCACCTAACATCTGTCTTGCATCTCGGCAAATATTGGTTGCTACTTCACAGGCATTTCTTTTTGCCATGCTTACTTGTTGCGGTGTTACTTTTCCTTCGTTCATTAAAACACCTAAACGCCAGTTCAATAATTGTGCCTTGGTAATTTCTGTTACCATCTCTGCCAGCTTCTTTTGCTGTAATTGAAAGCCACCGATTGGTCTGCCGAATTGTTCTCTTTCTTGTGAATATCGCAGCGCCGTATCATAGCAATCCATTCCAGCACCGATGGCACCCCAGGCTATTCCATATCTTGCTTTTGTTAAACATCCTAGCGGACCTTTCATTCCTTTTACATTCGGAAAAATATTTTCTTTGGGAACTTTTACATTATCGAAAACTAATTCGCCTGTTGCAGATGCCCTCAAACTCCATTTGCCATGTGTAGTTGGTGTTGTAAATCCTTCCATTCCTCTTTCTACAATCAGTCCATGCACAACTCCTGCTTCATCTTTCGCCCATACAACTGCTACTTGCGAAAAAGGTGCATTGCTGATCCACATTTTAGCGCCGTTTAAAATAACATGATCACCAGCATCTTTGTAGTTAGTTAACATACTGCTTGGGTCACTGCCATGATCAGGCTCTGTTAACCCAAAACAACCGAGCCATTCACCACTTGCCAGTTTTGGTAAATATTTTTTACGTTGTTCTTCACTACCATATTGATAAATGGGAAACATTACCAGCGAACCTTGCACCGATGCAGTAGAACGTACACCGCTATCTCCTCTTTCCAGTTCTTGCATCATGAGTCCGTAAGAAATATAATCAAGACCGCCACCACCATACTCTGTCGGTACAGTTGGGCCAAAACAACCAAGATCGCCTAATTGTTTTACAATCTGCTGCGGGAATTCTGCTTTCTGTGCATAGTCCTCTATAATAGGGGAGATTTCTTTTTTTACATAACTGCGAACCGACTCACGGATGAGTTTGTGTTCGTCGGTCAGCAATTCATCTACAGCAAAATAATCAGGACTGGTAAAATTATCTGTACGGGCGGCCATGCTATTAATGATTTTAGACCTGCCTGTACGGCAGGCAGGTTTTAGATTTTAGATTTACAGTTCCAAAGGTAATTGATTGCAGGAAAAGGTAGATATTTGGTTTAGTTTTAAAATAACTATATGAAAAAGCAATATTCTTCTTTGCACTTATTGTATTATCACAACATAGTGTATTTGCCCAAAAAGATTCCACTGCTAAAAAAGCAGAGCCCAATATTAATCAATTCTGGATGGTGGTATTGAAAACCGGACCCATGGATAAAGAAATTAAAGACAGCACCGAACGAAGTAAATTGTTTGCAGGGCATTTCGGTAACATGGAACGACTGCATAGTGAAGGGATATTAAAAGTAGCAGGGCCTTTTGGTAAAAACGATTTTACCTGGAGGGGTCTTTTCATTTTGGATTGCAAAACAAAAGAAGAAGCTGAAAATTTTGTAAAAACAGATCCTACTGTAAAAGCAGGTGTTTTTATTTATGATATTGTACCGTGGTTTGGTGAACCATCAGGGAGTTTTGCTCCTGGAAAACAGAATAAAGAATAATTTGATTTAATAATTCATTTTCTGCTGAAAGCTCACAAGAACTTTTCTTGCAACTTCAATAAAATCTTCTCATAAGAAAATAAAAAATATTTATCTCTTCTTCTCTCCCTTTTGTTCCGAATCCCTATTCATCTCCAGCAAATCCACAGGCTGAGAAAAATCCCCAAGTAACCATTTGCTGTAATAATCTGCTAACAGCCAGAAAAAATATTCTGTCATATCACCATAAGCATGCCGCTGACCGGGAAAATTGAAAAAATCAAACCGTTTATTGGCTTTGATCAATGCATTCGCCATCCGGATAGTATTTGCCGGATGCACATTGTTATCAATATCACCTGTGGTTAATAATAAATGTCCTTTCAGATTTTTTGCCAACTCAGGATTCTTTTCAATATTATATAAAAAGGTAGTATCTCCTTTTTCATTTACAATCTCTTTTACTCCATGATGTTTTTCACTCCACCACCTGTTGTACACACTGTTATCATGATTGCCGGATGAAGAAACTGCTACTTTAAAGAAATCTGGATATACCAGCATAGCCGCGGTACTCATAAAGCCGCCACCTGAATGTCCGTGAATTCCTACACGGTTAATATCAATATAGGAATAGCGATCGGCTAATTGTTCTATTGCTGTTTTCTTATCCGCCAGGCCATAGTCTCTTAAGTTGCCATATCCATAATTATGATACCATTTTGAACGGCCAGGATGGCCACCACGGTTACCAACGGTCATCACCATGATCCCGATCTGTGCCAACCGGTCTGTTCTGGCATTGGGCAAACTAAATGATTTACTTACAGCTTCTGTTTGAGGCCCCGGATATACATACGCTACAATCGGGTAGCTTTTTGTGCTATCAAAATTGAATGGTCTGTATAATACACCATACAAATCAGTGATTCCATCATCTGCTTTCACTTTAATGATCTCAGGGAATTTATAACCGGCAGCAAACAAAGAACTAAGGTCTGTTTTTTCAAGATCGAGAATTTTCCTGCCTTCTGCATTGTATAAAACTGATGCAGGGGCTGTATTTACTCTTGAAAAATTATTGACAAAGAATAAACTATTGTCATTCATCCGCATAGAATGTTCAAAATCACCTGGATTTAATAATTTCAATCCGCTTCCATCAAAATTAACCCGGTATAAATGCAGGTAGTAAGGATCTTCGTTAGCTTCTCTGCCATTAGCAGAAAAATATAACACTCTTTTCTTTTCATCAATACCTACAATATCTTCACAATGATAAGAACCGGATGTGATTTGATTTTTCAATTTTCCATTTCCGTCGTACAAATAAAAATGTGCCCAGCCATCTCTTTCACTCCATTGTATTAACTCGTCACCATTATTCACCAAGCCAAGCTTTCTTGTTTCTACATAGGTGTTCATTCTTTCCTCCACCAACACTTTCACCGTGTTGGTATTAATATTTACCTGGCAAATATCAATACGCTTTAAGTCCCTGCTGGTTCTGGAAAAGTAAAATTTATCATTTGTACCCAGCCATACCAGCGGACGCCAATCATCATCCCTGGTATTCACTTTATTATTGGCCGACCAGATGCTCATATCCTGATCTTTAAATTGTCTTATCTCCAGGTCTTTTGAGGTTTTGGAAGACATATTAAAAAGATGTACATATTCTACCGGAGCTTCCTTTTCTCCAGGCATATGGTATTTATATGTTTCCAGTGTTGGCCGTGGATCTGCAACACTGTTAATTACCCACAAATCTTTCACTTTTCGTAAATCTGATCTGCTCTTTACAAAATGTTTTGAGTCGGGTGACCATAAAATGAAAGCAGGCTTCCGTTTATTTTTATTTTTTTCCTTGTCTACATTCGTTTCATTTTGCGAATTATCATATCCAAAAAATTCTATTCCATCAGTTGTTAGTTGATATTCTACTATAGTTGAATCATCTTCATTCACCAATGCTTTTTCATAGTTAGCTTTATCCATCCAATACAGATCATATTTTTTGGCAAATACAACAGTTTGCCCATCTGGAGAAATGGATGCCCATCTCGGGTTTCTTTTTGGTTTTTTAAAATCACTCAACTCTACTAATGCACCTGTATTTAGATTATACTCAAAATAAAATGTCTTCTTTTCTTTTTTAGGAGGAGCCGCAGGTTTTTTCGAACTGGTATCTTTCTTTGCAGTAGTATCTTTTACTTCTACTTCTAATGAACTTTTTACTTCAAACTGAATCCAGTTTTCATCTTTTACAAAACGCAAACTATCAATTGAAAGATGCTGTGCATCAAAAGGGTCTCTTACAATCTTTGTGATTTCTGCTGCGAGCCTGGCATTATCGAACATCACTTTCTTTTCTCCCTTTACAGGATCGACGATATACCAATTTTTTCCATTCGGTGTTTCATACTCGTACCAAAAACGATCTGATAACTTAAGCCAATGAGGATCGACAGAAGTACTAAAAACCATTTTCTCTAATCTTTTGGGAGAGAACCTGGATGCTAATTGATAATTAGCTTTAGTATTTGTTTGTTGGGCATTCGCAGACAATATAAAAATTAGCAGAGCAATAACTGATAAGAGCCTTCGCATAAATTAACCTTTTTTAGAAAATGAAAATAAGGATAAAACAAATGCGTTGTAAGAATAATTATGTATAAGAAAGAAATAATATATGGCTATAAATAAGTACTCATTTCCTGCTGATATTGCAATGCAATTTCACTTGCCTTCTCAGCAAAATCTTCTCCACCCGAAGCATAAATAATAGCACGGCTGGCATTTACAAGAATGCCGCACTGAGCATTTGTCGAACTGTCTTTTATCATTGCTTTCTCCGAAATTTCTTTCAGGCTGCCGCCTTGTGCACCCACACCCGGAACGAGGTAGAAATGATCAGGAGTTAGTTTCCTGATATTAATAAATGAATCAGCCTGAGTAGCGCCAATTACAAACATTAAATTTTCAGGTGTTCCCCACGTAGAAACAGTTTGTAAAACTTTTTCATAAAGTAATCCATCACTAGTTTGCAGCAATTCAAAATCATTTGCACCGTTATTGGAAGTTAATCCCAGCACAATAGCCCATTTACCTGGATGTTGTAAAAAAGGCTTTACACTATCCTCTCCCATATACGGTGCAACGGTAATAGAATCAAATGGCATGGTTTCAAAAAAGGCTTTGGCATATTGGTCAGAAGTGTTGCCAATATCACCTCTTTTTGCATCAGCAATTTTGAAATGCTCATCGCCAATATAATTTACTGTTTTCTCCATTGCTTCCCAGCCCTTTACTCCCAGTACTTCATAAAAGGCAGTGTTGATCTTATAGGCTACACACAAATCTTTTGTCACATCAATGATGGCTTTATTGAAAGCAAAAACCGGGTCAGCTTCCGTTAAAAGATGTTTTGGAATTTTTGTAATATCTGTATCTAACCCAACACAGAGATAAGATTTCTTTTTATGGATTTGTGTAATGAGTTGCTTACGGGTCATAATGGTGCAAATATACAGTTTGGTGTTAGGAGTTTGGGGTGCTCACTAAGTCCTAACACCAAACTCCTAACCATCGATTTGCTGAATGATATTAGAATGAATCTCGTTATCATCCCATCTTCTTTCAATATCAGGCATACTCATCACTTCCTGCATGATTGCTTCTTGTTTATTTCCTCTTGCCAATGCATCGGAATATCGTATATGCGGACTAAAAGTTACCTGCGAATAAGCCGGAATCCATTTATCAGGATATTTTTCATGCAGCCTTGCTTCTATTTTCTTTTGTAACAAGAATTTCGGGTCGGCGGTTCTGTCCCGCATCTCTGTAAAATTATATACGGCCATATCTGCAATGGCATCTGCATCTGGTTTGCGCAGTGTTTGGTACTCCAAAAGTATTTTATGCCAGTCATCACCATTTTTTCTATCAATTCATCCAGTATTCGGCAATCTTCAAAACCGCAATTCATACCTTGCCCGAAAAAGGGAACAAGGGCATGAGCAGCATCACCGATCAAAGCAAACTTATCTTCTCTTACCCATGGAAAACATTTAACCGTAACCAATGAAGAAGTTGGATTAGTGAAAAACTCATTTACATAATCCGGCATCAGCGGAACTACATCAGCAAAATTGGTAGCGAAGAATTGTTTTACTTTTTCTTCCGTATTTATTTTATCAAAAGATAATTCCCCCTCGAATGGAAAGAATAAAGTGCAGGTAAATGTTTTATCCAAATTGGGTAAAGCAATCAACATATAATCTTTACGTGGCCATATATGTAATGCATTTGGTTCTAAAGCAAACTCTCCTTCTTCAGTCGGCGGGATTGACAATTCTTTATACCCGCAGTCAATAAAGTATTGGTGATAATCGAACTTATCATGCTGCAGTTGGTGCTGCAATCTTGCAGCAGAAAAAGCCCCATCGGCTCCAAATACAAGATCGGCTTTGGAAGATGGCAATTGTTTCCCTGCTGTGTTTTCAAATTCTATTGTGTCATTCTTCCAGTCCAGCGTTGTACATTTTTCATTAAAATAAATTTCAACGCCATGTTCTTCAGCAATTGTCATCAAACGTTTATTCAATTCTCCTCTTGAAACTGAGTTTATAAACTGACCTTCTTTCCCGTAAGGTTGAAATGCAGTGCTACCATCTATATTATGAATATGGCGGCCATGCATAGGAATACATATCTTCTTTATATCCTCTGCCAATCCAACTTTTTCCAATGCCAGCAATCCCCGGTCACTTAATGCAAGGTTGATGGAACGGCCAGCACTTAAATCATCATTTCGCATATCGCTGCGGCGTTCGTAAATAGAAACTTTGTGACCCCGCTTTGCTAAATAAATTGAAAGCAATGAACCTACTAGTCCAGCACCAATAATTGTAATGTCTTTTTTCATTTTTGCCACAAAGGCACTAAGACACAAAGAATTCACTTAGAGCCTTTGTGTCTTAGTGGCTATTTTAATATTGAGTTAATTATATTTCCAAATTTCCAAATATCTTCAAAAGAATTATACAATGGCACCGGAGCAACACGGATAACATTCGGCTCCCGCCAATCAGCAATAACACCCTGCTTTGTTAGTTCATCAAATATTTTCCTCCCTGACGGAGAGGCAGGTTTTCCTCTTTGCAACATCAATATAGAAACCTGGCAACCTCTTTCATTTTCACTTGCTGGTGTAATTATTGCCAATAGTTTATCCGATTGCCTGCTATTTATTTCATTCAGTACATAATGGAGGTAAGCAGCCAACTGCTTCCTCTTTTCATGCAATCTTTCCATGCCTGCTTCTTGAAAAATATCTAATGCCGCTTTGTGTGCTGCCATTGATAAAATAGGAGCATTACTCAACTGCCATCCTTCTGCAGTTGGTATAGGTTCAAAACCTTTTTCCATTTTGAATCGGGTTTCTTTTTTATAACCCCACCAGCCGGCAAATCTTGGTATTTCATTATTTGTCGCATGCTTTTCATGAATGTAAGCCCCCGCCACTCCACCCGGTCCACTGTTTAAATATTTATAAGAACACCAACAGGCAAAATCAACTTGCCAGTCATGCAGTTTCAATTCCACATTTCCCGTTGCATGTGCCAGATCAAATCCGGCATAAGCCCCAACTGCATGTGCAGCTGCTG
>JBBSJN010000153.1:0-7336 GCA_038257235.1 Chitinophagales bacterium | reverse complement strand
TCCGGCGGCACACCAACCAATGCTGCGGGTATCAATAAAAAAGTAAACGGATTGACAAACGTAGTGATGCTCTGGCGCAATGCGCAGGCAAGATTAAACTCCTCGCTGCTATGATGGATGATGTGCAGGTTCCACAATATATTAATGTGATGGCTCCAGCGGTGTACCCAATAGCCTGCAAAGTCGATTACAAAGAAGGCTATTACATAGGTAAGCCATGTGGTGGTGATGTGCATGACGGCAATCTTCTGCACCAGCCAGCTATAGGCAATGATGGCAAGGGAGAGGCCGAGTACATCTTTAGTTACATTGGTAACGCCACTACTGAGGCTGGAGACCATATCCATATTGCGGACAGTGTCATTTTGTTTCCGCCAGCCCCACCATTTTTCAAATAAAACGAGGAGGAGGAAGGCTGGCATAGCTATGAGCAGTATCTTTCCGTAGGTTTCCATTGGGAGTAAATTTAATAAAGTTTTCTGAGAAGGTTATTGAGAAGGTTTCCCACAAAGACACAAAGGAAATGAAAGGGTTTCTCGCAAAGTCGCAAAGAAGCAAAGCTTTTGAATTTATTTTTTGTATTTCTTTGTGACTTTGTGGGACAAAAATAAATGATGAAACATATATTTAATTGCATAGATGCACATACCTGCGGCAACCCGGTGCGGTTGGTAAAAGAAGGAGGCCCTGCTTTGCAGGGAAAGAACATGAGTGAGAAGCGGCAGCACTTCCTGAAAGAATATGACTGGATAAGGACAGGGCTGATGTTTGAACCAAGAGGCCATGATATGATGAGTGGGAGTATTCTCTATCCACCGCATGATGCGGATAATGATGTAGCAGTGTTATTTATTGAAACAAGCGGCTGCCTGCCAATGTGCGGACATGGAACAATCGGAACGATTACTATTGCGATTGAAGAAGGATTGATACAGCCAAAGACAGTAGGATTGGTGAAGATGGAAACACCGGCGGGGTTGGTGAAGGTTGAATATAAGTCAGTCGGGAGTCGGGAGTCGGGCGTTGAGTCGTTTAAAGTGGAAAGTGTGAAGCTGACGAATGTGCCTTCCTTTTTACATTCCACTGAATTGGTGGTGGATTGCCCGGAGTTAGGAGAGTTGGTGGTAGATGTTTCTTACGGAGGAAATTTTTATGCCATCGTGGATGTGCAGCAAAACTTTAAGGGATTGGAACATTACACAGCAGATAAATTAATTGCATTGGCAAGAGAACTGCGCAAAAACATTAATGCAAAGTATTCATTCGTTCATCCGGAGGATGAAACGATAAAAGGCTGCTCACATATATTATGGGCTGGTGCTGTGAAAGATAAGACCTCAACAGCGAGGAATGCGGTTTTTTACGGAGAAAAAGCCATTGACCGTTCTCCATGCGGCACCGGCACATCCGCAAGAATGGCGCAGTGGTATGCAAAAGGGAAATTGAAAAAAGGGGATGAGTTTGTGCATGAGAGCATTATCGGCAGTAAATTCGTGGGCCGGATTGAAGAAGAGTTGGAAGTGAATGGTAAACCGGCAATCCGTCCTTCGATAGAAGGCTGGGCAAAAATTTATGGATATAATACGATATGGATTGATAAAGGAGATGATCCGTATGCGGAGGGGTTTCAGGTGATTTAGAAAGCCTCCCCTGAACTTCGTTCGTAACCTTCGCTTAGCTCGGTTACCTCCGAAGGAATGGTTTTAAGAGGTTGCTGATTGGAGGTTTTTTACTTATTCGATTAAATTTAAAAGTTGAATTTATTTATCACATTATTTTTTGTTGTAATAATTGGATTGTATAGTTGTCAAACAAGTGTTGACAATAGCAGGTATCAGGATGCAAAAAAGAAATTACCAGATCAGTTTGTAATAGTGCTTGGCACTGCACAGGATGCTGGCTTTCCGCAGATAGGTTGTACCAAAGAATGTTGTACAGCTTATTGGGATGGAAAGGAAGCAAAGAAATATGTTACCAGTTTGGCATTGGTTGACAGAAAGGCAAATCAATATTGGTTGTTTGAAGCGACGCCGGATATTACATCGCAATTACATATGCTGCAAAGTTATCTTACTAATGAAGATTATTCGCCGGATGCTGTTTTCATTACTCATGCACATATCGGGCATTATACAGGCTTAATGGAATTTGGCAGGGAAGCAATGGGAGCAAAAGAAATTCCTGTGTTTGCAATGCCAAGGTTAGATTCTTTTATACGAACCAACGGACCGTGGAGCCAGTTGGTGCGCCTGAACAATATTTCTTTACAAACACTAAAAGCAGATAGTTCAGTTGCTATTAGTTCATCATTTAAAGTAACTCCTTTAAAAGTTCCGCACCGGGATGAATTCTCTGAAACGGTTGGGTTAGTCATTGAATCTGCAAAAAAGAAAATCCTCTTTATACCGGATATTGATAAATGGGAAAAATGGGATCGCAACATCATTGAAGAATTAAGTAAAGTTGATATTGCTTTGCTTGACGGTACATTTTATAAAAATGGTGAATTACCCGGTAGAGATATGAATGAAGTTCCACATCCGTTTGTGGAAGAAAGCATGAACAAGTTTTCATCTTTGCCGGATTCTGTCAGATCGAAAATTGTATTCATTCATTTTAATCATACAAACCCATTACTCAAAAAAGATTCACCAGAAAAAAAAGAAGTGAAAGTAAAAGGGTTTGGTGTGGCGGAGGAAGGAATGGTGATAGAAATGTAATTTTTAATTTATAAATAAAATATGTCAGAACAGGAATTGGCTAATCAAAGTACCTTATCAGGTAACAGAGGCAAAGTAACTATTGTAGGCGGCGGCATTATCGGTTTAAGCTCGGCATTCTATTTACAAAAATCAGGTTGGGACGTAACGGTTCTCGACAAAAGTGATTTTACTGATAGTTGTTGCTATGGCAGTGCCGGCTATATCTGTCCCAGTCATTTTGTACCACTGGCAACACCGGGTATTGTAAAAAAAGGTTTCAAATGGATGTGGAATTCAAAGAGTCCGTTTTATGTGCAACCTAGATTAGATTGGGATCTGATCAGTTGGGGTTTGAAATTTATTAAGAGTGCCAAAAAAGAAAATGTAGAGGCTGCTGCTATTCCATTAAGAGATATTGCCATTTTAAGTAAGGCAGAATATGAATCCTGGTTGAAAATTCCGGGATTTAAATTTGGATACGAACAAAAAGGTGTGCTGGAGATTTTTCAAACTGAAGAATATGCAGATCATGCAAAACATATTTATGAAAAAGCACTCAGATTAGGATTGAGTGATACAAAAATGATTGGTAAAGACGAATTGCAATCTTTAGAGCCTCAAACAACCGTGAATGGATTGGGTGCTATCTTTTATAATTGTGATGCACATTGCTATCCTAATAAATTAATGGAAAGCCTGATAAATTATTTGAAAGAAAAAGGTGTGAAATTGATTGCAGGTGAAGAAGTTGTTCGTTTTGAGAAAAACTCAACTGCTGTTTCAAAAGTTATTACAAAGAATAATGCTTACGAGGCTGATGAAATTGTTTTAGCAACCGGTTCATGGGGAATGCCAACTGCAAAATTGCTTGACCTGAAAACACCCTTAATCCCGGGAAGAGGTTATTCTGTTACGTATGAAGATTCACCCTACAAATTAAATTACCCGGCATTATTAATGGAAGGCCGTGCCGCAGTAACACCGATGGATGGCAATAAAATACGTTTTGGCGGAACGATGGAAATTACTTCGCATAAAACACCTATCAGGATGAACCGAGTGCAGGGAATATTGGACGCAGTAAAACGTTTCTATCCCGAATATGATGTGCCGTTGCCGCCAATAGAAAAAGTATGGTATGGTTATCGTCCTTGCTCGGCAGACGGATTGCCTTTTATCGGCCGTTCGTCCAAGCATTCCAATGTAACTGTTGCAACAGGACATTCGATGCTGGGATTAAGCCTGGGTGCAGGCACAGGTAAATTAGTAGATGAATTAGTGAATAAGAAAGCGACTAGTATGGATTTAAAGCCATTTACTGTTGAACGGTTTCGTTAAAAATTTATAATCGGTTCGTAGTATCGTTTTCATCTTCTTATTTTTACAACCTGTTGCAATGCAACATTTATTACTATGAATTGTAAATCTACACGAATTCCTTACCGGCAAACAGGAGTTTTCTCAAATCTTGTGCTGGATTATATAGATCAGGTTGATGCAATCAAACCGTTTATGACGAATCCTCCCTCATTGCAGGGTATTCAACAAGCAATTGAAGCGAGGAAAGGATTTACGACTAACAGATTGGTGTTGATACAGGAACTGAAGAAGCAGTATGATGGAATTAAGACTAGCGGCAGCGTTAAGAAAAATATTGATTCTCTTTTATCAGAGAACACATTTACCATTACATCGGCACATCAAAATAATATTTTTACCGGGCCTTTGTATTTTATCTACAAAATACTTCACAGCATTAAGTTGGCGGATAGTTTAAAAAAATCATTGCCTAAATATGATTTCGTTCCTGTTTTTTATATTGGGTCAGAAGATGCCGATCTCGATGAATTGAATAATATCAATCTTGGTGGTCAGAAATTGGTTTGGAATACGAAACAAACCGGTGCTGTTGGAAGGATGAAGGTTGACAAAGAATTATTGAAGTTGGTTACAGCAATGGAAGGTCAGCTATCTGTACTTCCACATGGGAATGATATTATTTCATTAATAAAGGAGTCATACAAAGAAGGTGTGACTATTGAACAGGCCACTTTTCTTTTTGTCAATGCATTATTTGCTGAATTCGGATTGATTGTATTAAAACCAGATAATGCTGCGTTGAAAAAAGAATTGAGAGATGTATTTGAAGATGATCTGCACAACCAGACTGCTTCTGGTATTGTGGAAAAATCAATTGCTTCACTATCAGATGCAGGCTATAAAGTACACGCCAACCCAAGAGAAATCAATTTGTTTTATTTGAAAGATGATTTACGGGAACGGATTGAAGAGACAAATGGAGAATGGAAAGTGGTGAATGATGGAACTAAGTTTTCTAAAGAAGAACTTTTAAAAGAGCTTGATCAATTTCCAGAGAGGTTTAGCCCGAATGTAATTCTGCGAGGATTATATCAGGAAACCATTTTGCCCAATATTGCATTTATCGGCGGCGGTGGCGAAACGGCTTACTGGCTACAGTTAAAATCATTATTTGAACAGTATAAAGTGCCCTTTCCTGTGTTGGTGTTGCGTAATTCTTTTTTACTGGTAGAAGAAAAATGGAAGGCATTAATTAGCAAACTGAACTTTACAATTGAAGATTTCTTTTTACCGGAACAGGACTTAGTCAATCAACTTGTTCTAAAGGAAAGTAAGAATGACACAAAGCTGAATGGTTCTTTATCGGCAATCGAAGAATTATATGAATCGTTTAAGCAACAGGCAAAAGCAGTTGATTCAACTTTAGAGCAGCATGTAGATGCGTTGAAAACAAAAACTGTATTTCGTTTACAGGAACTGGAAAAGAAAATGCTACGGGCAGAAAAAAGAAAATTCACTGATCAGCAAGGGCAAATACAAAAAGTAAAAGCACACTTATTTCCTGGTAACGGATTGCAGGAGCGGCACGAAAATATTTCATACTACTATGCAAAATATGGCGCTGCAATTCTTAAAGTGTTATACGATGAATCGCTAAGTCTTGAACAGGAATTTGTAATGCTCACTGAAAAATAATTCACAATCTTATCCATCGCTTATTGGTAAGGTGTTTGAGCGGTTTCCATTTTATTTAATTAGCACTGTTTTGTTCAGGAATTCAGACTTGAATTTATTACCTTTGCAGCTTCTTATACTATTGTATTTTTCATTTAGTCCATGATCGTCTTGCACTGACGATGGTTTTATTCTTATTTGTTCACCCTGTAAATATTTGAAATGCACTGGATTGACGCCGGGATATTTATTTTTTATATGGTTGCCTCAATTTTTTAAGTCTGACGGTAAATAACTTACCTTTCAATCAGCATGTAAACGATTTTAAAATTATGACTTGCTTATTATTTAGTGCAGATATCTATTTATTACTTGTGAATTATTCAACTTTAAAAAAATGAATTGATGGAGTATAAAATAATAGACCAGGCGACTGGCAAAGACGAACAACTGACGAATGATATGATTGCTGAATTCTTATTTAATCATCTGGATCAGTTTGGCGATAAGAAAGAATTTATTTTAAAATGCCTTGATTATGTTTTCAATCCTGACCGTGGAGGATTTGTAGTTGTTGCACATGAAGGCATGCATATTGCAGGAGTAGTAATCATCAATGAAACCGGAATGGACGGTTATATTCCGGAGAATATACTTGTTTACATTGCTGTTGATAAAGCATTCCGTGGGCAGGGACTTGGAAAAAAGTTGATGAGCCTTACAATGGAAAGAGCCAAAGGCAGTATTTCCCTGCATGTGGAACCAGATAATCCTGCCAGATTTTTATATCAAAAGTTAGGATTTACCAATAAATATCTTGAAATGCGTTTGCAACGCTAATCCAATGGAAAATCATTTACAACAATTACGACATTGGCTGCATGCTTATCCTGAGCTTTCAGGTTTTGAAACAAAAACTGCAGAGCATGTTGTACAATTTATAGAAAAACTTCTACCCGATAAGATTGTAACTAATATTGGGGGTAATGGAGTTCTTGTTCTATTTGATTCAGGTAAGCCCGGTAGAACAATTTTATTCAGAAGCGAACTGGATGCTTTGCCGATTCAGGAAGTAAATAAATTTGCATATCGGTCCGTTACAGACGGCATTTCTCATAAATGCGGACATGATGGGCACACAACTATTCTTTGTGGTCTTGCTGAAAAATTATCAGTAAACAGACCTTCGTCAGGGAAAGTTTATTTATTATTTCAACCGGCAGAAGAAACAGGTGAAGGTGCTAAACTTGTTGTTGAAGATTCGAAGTTTGACATTAAGCCGGACCATGTTTTTGCTATTCATAATTTACCTGGCTATACCAAAGGATCTATCGTAGTTAAAGAAGATTTATTTTCTGCTGCTGTCAATAGCTTTATTATAAAATTGAATGGAAGAACTGCTCATGCTGCTGAACCAGAAATGGGGGAGAATCCGGCATTGGCAATCAGTGAGATTATTAATTATGCTGACAAACAGAATAATAATAATCCGTCGAAGAATGATTTTCGGGTGCTAACACCTGTACATATACAGATGGGTTCTCAAGCTTATGGAGTTTCAGCAGGATATGGAGAACTGCATTATACATTACGCTGCTGGAATAATGAGGAGTTAAGAAAGCTGGAAGCGGATCTTATTG
>JBBSJN010000152.1:0-7402 GCA_038257235.1 Chitinophagales bacterium | reverse complement strand
GTATAACTTCTGTTAGCTTTATCTCTCAAGGTATAATCTGTTCTGTTATCTAATGGCATGCGGTCCTGGTATTGAAACCCTGAAACCAAAGAAACTCCTTCCCCGATATTTTTACGGTAACTACCTCGAACATAAATAGCCTCATAGCTTTTGATCCTGTTTTCTTCACTTAATAAACTACTGATTGTATTTCCTCTTTCGCCGATCGGGCTATTATTATTAAACTGGAAAACCCTTTTCCCTCCGGACAGGCTTATAGTTGAAGCATATTTTCTCCCATACACATAATTCATCGAAAGATGCGGATTGAAGTGTCTGTTTAAAAAACCATACCTTAAAACAGGACTTATAGTAATCCGTTTGCGGCCGGATATAGTTGTGTCCAATTTTTTAGACCAGGAAAATCCTGTATTAATTACTAAACCTTCTGCGGGATTAAAACTAAACTGCTCAATCAATGGAGGAATACTTACAGAAGTTCTTTTTCTTTCTTTTGTAAACGTTTGTCCCAACAGCAAAAGACCAGCTACCGTGATTTTATTCCTTCTTTTATTGAGTGAATCAAGATAGGCGGGATCTTTTCGGACTTGTTCAAGGCTGTCTTTTTTCTTATAGTCTGATAGCTCATCTGTCAGCAATGGTATCGGTCTGTTTTTATCCCAATATTCATTGGTTCTTTTATTCGAGCTGTCGGTGTACTTTAAAATTGTATTGGTAAAAGTCTTTTTAGTAAACGATGGATCGACATTAATATCAGAATAAATGTTTACAAAACTTCCGTAAGCATCAAAGCCGAAAATTTTAATTGAAGGATAAATAACCTGGCTGCTGATAAACCAAGTATCCTTATCCAGAGGTATGTACAGTTGTTCAATACGCAATGTATCCAAAACCTCCATCTGCGATTGTTTGGTCAACTCCAATTGTACTGAATGAATCCTCCAGTCATCTTCTACAATATTTATATAACCACTGAACAGCGGTTCGTACTTCCGCTTTGGTATTATCTTTATCCGGCTGATAAGATTATTGTCTTCAAAAAAACTACCCTCAAACTTATAGCGATAATAATTCAATGCATTTTCGGAGATAGGAGAAATAAAACCTCTCGGATTCAGATTAGTACCGATAGAAATATTATTCTCATAAAAAGAAAAAAACTCAGGAGCACTTAACCCATAGCCATCGCTTTGACCACTTACTTTAGAAGAAATTACTTCTATTTTTACTTTATCCGGCGAACGGGATGAATATTTGGAGATCGTTTCAGACAGGTAAAGCATTTTTCGTTTGCTTGTATCGCCATCTTCAAAGTCAACAGTTCTTCCTAATATTTTATTGGGATAACTTCTGACTCTCAGCTGTCCTTTTGTGTAAACCATACATTCAAAAGCCTCCGGCTGATTCAGATAATAAGTTCGCTTCTTTATCGTATTCCTGATAATCTGGTAGGCGGGATCTTCTCCGTTTTTCAAAACCACTTCGCCCAAAACAGTTTCCTGTATTTTCAATATGAAATTAATCTCTTTATCATCATTATCAATTGTAATGGATATTTCTTCCTTTTTATATCCTACATACTGGCAAGCAAGAGTGTATTTACCTGGTGTTAACTTAAGAGAATATGTTCCTTCGCTGTTTGCATTGGTTCCTTTACCTGTATTTTTTACAAACACAGATGCATAAGGTAAAGGGTTGCCTTCACTATCCGTAATGATCCCTTTCACTTTTTGTGAATAAGAAGCAAGGACAGAAAAAAGCAAGATAAAAGTGAATAAAGATTTAGTCATACAAAAAAGATGCGGGAAGATAGGATCATTCAGCTATCTAAAAGATAAACGATAATACGTTTGAAAAAGTTTTAACGACTTGATTTGGTTGAACGAAGAAAGCTGCCACTCATTGCTGCCATTCCAGCCACTAAACCACCTACAATGCCTGTTACCAGAATCAGATAAATAGAGTTGCCACCCAACGGCAATACATTAGCGATCTTTACCGACATCACTCCATTATTCTTCATATCAATCCACCAGACAAGCCCTGCCCATAATAATAATAAACCAAGAAAGCCAGCCAAAAATGCTTTTCCTGCTTTTTGATGAACCAATATTGCAACGAGTAACGATGTAACTGCAAATCCCCACCAGGGAGAAAAAGATAAAAGGCCTGCAATAAAAGCCAGCATAGCTGTAAGAATTGTTGCCACTAAAAATTTCATATAAAGATTTTAAGTTTATTATTGTACCTACTCACTATTCACCATTGACTATTCACTTTTCTTAAATTTCATTGTCCATTTAATATTCTTGTCCATCCTGTCACCTTCTCGCATAAACCAAAGCTTGTTATATTTTCCTGCTACCCAATTATCAATGTAGTCGTCATAAAACTTACTGCCAGGGTTTCCACTTTGACCACCGGGATAAACACCATACGCTTCTGTTGGTGTACTCATTTGCACTACCATTCGCCAGCTTGGGCCATGACTATGCGTTACTGCATTTATAATATTTCCGTTTCCACCCACATTTAATCCTTTTCTTGCAAAAGCAGGTAAAGCATCCTTCAATAAATGATAGATAGTCGGATTTTTGAATTTTGTCCACTCTAATTTTCCTGCTGCTTCTGCTTTTGTTAACTCAGCTGAAGCTTTCTTGAATGCTGCCGTAACAATATCATATAATGTTTCCTTTTGTGGAGTAGTAATATTATCTATAAAATAAGAAGCTGTATCTCTTTTCAGCAATTCCATTGTCGTTTGCTCAGTTGGCCAGGGAGCCATAGGTGTTGTTCTGGATAAATCATCCATCCAGATTCCGGCTTCCAGACTATCGAACCAACACTGGTAAATAGTTTGACCTTTTGAATCAGGCGAAGCCATTAAATCCCAGCTTTTAAATGTATCAAGATATTTTTTCTCCGTTGCAGTCAGATCCTCTTCTATTATAAACTGCAATAAAGTACTTTTTACATCTTCAGCTAACGAATTAAAATAGTTATTCTGCAATTTCATCATATCATTGGGTGTAATACCATCCATGCTACTCAGGTAATGATCAATTGTAACACCTCTTGCAGTAATATAACTTCCGGGAATAAAATAAGGATACGTAGAATCCACTGGCCGCTGATTGGCACTTTGCAAATAACCTCTTGCCGGATTTTTGCTATGTGGATTTTCAGCCTGCGGAATAGATCCCTGCCACATAAAACTGCTGTCTTCTCCCGGCATTACATACAAACCTTGTCTGTCCCATCTTGCAGGGAATTTTCCCTGTTGCCAGATGGCAATATCTCCTGTCTTAGAGGCAAACACAAAATTCTGACCGGGACATTCAAATGTTTTTATCGCTTCTTCATAGTCATCATAATTTTTTGCACGGTTCAATTTATAAAAGGTCATGCCTTCATTACTGGGATCATGCGCCGTCCATCGGACAGCAAGATTTCTATTGCTACTTATATGATCCTGAAAACTTTTATCAAACATTACCGGGCCAAAAACAGTATAAGCAACAGTATCTAAAACATCCTTACTACCCTTTACTTTAATCGTTTCAATTCTCAGTTCCGATTTTTTCCATTCACCATTGAACCAGTATTCAGCTTTTGTTTTATCGTCCTTAAATTTTATATTGTAATAATCTTTTACATCTCTTTGTGCATTCGTAACACCCCAGGCAATGCTATCATTAAAACCAATGATGATAAAAGGACTGCCAGGCAAAGTGACTCCATACGTATTACTGGTTGGTGTTTGCAATTGCATTTCATACCAAATAGATGGCAACGATAATTCCAGGTGCGGATCATTACTTAGGATTGGCACACCACTTTGCGTTTTGCTGCCGGCAACCACCCAGTTATTGCTTCCATTATTAATATCAGGTTTTGAAATTTCTTTTGCACTCACTGTTTCATTATTGTCGAAATAAAATGAATCGGCAACTACAGGTTTTACAGGAACAATTCCTGGCTTTTCAAAAGCAGTACCCTTTGGCACAATCGGCATTAATGAATCCGGAACCTGCGGATATAACGTTTTTAACTGATCCGGAATAAAAACAGATTTGGCATTCGTGTAAGCCAGATCATTCTCTGTGCCAGATGATAACATCTTGGCCATCATCTTTAATAATAGTGCCGTTCTTAAGTTGGTCCACTTCTCTGGTTTAAAATTGAGCAATTTATATTCCAACGGCAAAGAACTTTCCTTTAAAGAACCGATATAAGCATTAACACCTTTTGTATACGCATCAAACAGTAATTTGCTTGCAGGATCCTTATCTATTTCCTTCATCGCATTTTCCGCCGCAAATTTCATCCCCAGCCTTCTTTGTTCTTTGTCATAATTAATTGCTTTTGCACCAGCTATCTCACTGGCTCTTCCTTCGGCAGCTTTTGTTTGCAGATCCATTTGAAACAACCGGAATTTTGCATGCAGATAACCTTGTATGAAATAAAGGTCTTCGTCATTCTCTGCAAATACATGCGGCACCAGGCGATCGTCAAAATATACCTCTGCTTTTCCCTTTAATTCAGCAAAAGAGAGATCAGCATCAAAGCTTTGAGATGCCGGTTCAGCATTTTGCCAGAATCCGTATTGTGGATGCAGGAATTTTCCCATCGGGGGAATAGAACCCCATTGTTTATTCAAGCCATAAATTAATGCCGATGTAATAACTGTAGAAATAATAAAAGGTGCAACTCGCATAGATAAAATATAATAAGGAAAGATATTAAAGATGACTGAAATGAATCAAGAAAATTATTTAAAAGCTGTTTGTAAACAAGATTTTTTAGTTTAAACCACGAATCTTATTTGGGTTGCTTTGTTTTTTTGTGTATATTCCATGTACTACAAATCCATGGCACAGCGTTTGATTATTTGACTCACAGATGAAAAGCCAACTATTCATTAACAATTTAAAAAACATTTTATGACAAAAAATTCAAAACTTGCTTTAGGTATTTTAGGTGCAGTAACTGCCGGAGTAGCCATTGGTATATTGATTGCCCCTGAAAAAGGGAAAGATATACGTAAGAAACTCAAAAAAACTGCTAACAAGTGGAGCGACGAAATGACTCACTTATTTGAAAAAGGAAAAGAAAAATTATCAAAATCTGACCTGAAGAATAAGGCAGAAATGATGAAAGAAGCCTCAAGTTAAAAAACTATTTGAAAGGGATTTGAATAGTATTGCTGAACAAACTTGTTTGTTTCAGCAAGTAAAGAAAATATGCCGATAATAAGCCTTACGGTATACGACTTTACTTGTAAGCGATACTATTAAAATCCCATTTTCTATTAAACAACAATAATCGCAGAAGAAACTATACAATCAAGACTGGAAGAATTTGTGACACACAGTACAGAACTAGGTGAAACAGCATCTAAACTTACAAAGGTGAATGCTTCCAGGAAGTCTCCTGCTCAACAATGATGATAACCCAATAGCAGAAGAATAAATCCTATACAAAATTCTCATCTTTACTTTCCCCTTCTTTTCCTAACTTCATAATTCCCTTAAAAGGAATTAAAACAAATAATTATGGCAATATTAATTGTAATTGGCATCCTCGTACTTATTATAATCTGGGTTGTAAGCCTGTACAACGGACTTGTTCGTTTACGTAACAGACGTCAGAACGCATTTGCGGATATTGATGTTCAACTCAGACAGCGGCATGACCTTATTCCTCAATTGGTGGAAACTGTGAAAGGTTATGCTTCGCATGAAAAAGAATTGTTGCTGAAAGTAACTGAAGCCAGAACAGCTGCTATGGCTGCCACAACGATTGATGGAAAGATTGCAGCAGAACAACAGCTAACAACAGCATTGCAAGGATTAAAAGTACAGGTAGAAGCTTATCCAGATCTGAAAGCCAACCAAAACTTTTTGCAGTTGCAGGAAGAATTAAGTGATATTGAAAATAAACTTGCAGCAGTAAGACGTTTCTTTAACGGAGCTACGACTGAATACAACAATGCTGTTGAAGCTTTCCCGGGAAATCTTATCGCCAGAAATTTTGGCTTCAAAAGAGAAGTTATGTTTGATCTGGGAGAAGATACCAGGAAGCAGATGGATGAACCGCCTAAAATACAGTTTTAAATTACCCCTCTAAACCTGCCTGACGGCAGGCAGGTCTCCCATGAAAGGGAGACTTATTTTGCACAGACCCTTAAAGAAAAAAGGGTATTTGCTATTAGTAAAATAATGATTGCAAATGCAGTATGTTGGATTAGATAAACAGATTCGCAAAAACAATTTCAATTCGATTTTGCTATTGATTGCCTTCCCGGCATTGCTGCTGGTAATGGTTTATTTGTTTTTATTTTTCTCAAAAGGAGAATATGTTGAAGATCCAAATTCTCTTTTTGTAAAATATATTCCTTTTGTCTTATTAGGTGTTGGCGTCTGGTTCATTATTGCATGGACAGGTCATTCTGCATTTATAAAGATGGCAACCAGTAGCAAGACACTGGAGAGAAAAGAAAATAAACGGGTATATAATTTATTAGAAAATCTCTGTATATCTCAAGGTATGAAAATGCCGAAACTGAATATTATTAATGATGATTCGTTAAATGCTTTTGCCAGTGGAATCAGCGATAGAAGCTTTTCGATCTCATTATCAAGTGGCATCATTAATAAATTGAATGATGAAGAACTGGAAGGTGTCCTTGCTCATGAGCTTTCACATATTAAAAACAGGGATGTAAGACTTTTAATTATCTCTATCATCTTCGTTGGCATATTTGCTTTTTTGGCTGAACTGGCTTTTCGAAGTATACGTTTTACTGGCCGAAAAAGTAAAGACAGTAAAGGCTCGGGTGCCATTATTTTAATTGCTATTGCTATTACCGCTGTGGCCTATTTACTTTCCATTCTGCTTCGTTTTGGTATTAGCAGAAAAAGAGAATACCTCGCCGATGCAGGTGCTGCGGACATAACCAAGAAACCTTATGCGCTGGCAAGTGCTTTAAGAAAAATTTCGGAAGACCCGTTTATCGAAGCAGTGGAAAGCCGGGATGTTGCACAGCTATTTATCGGAAACCCAAAACCATCAGCTCACAAATCTGCATCCTGGGATAATATATTTGCTACACATCCGCCGATTGAAAAGAGAATTGCTTTGTTGGAACAATTCGGATGAGAGTCGGGAGTTTCTGAGTCGATAGTCATGAGTCAGAGAAACTTTTCAGGGTTATTGATCATAAACCATACTAATTTTCCGACTTCATTATTCCTAAAACTCAGTTCATCATACTTTTCTTTTGAAATATATTGACATGCTAATGCAAAATCAAGCCAGACTTGAGTTTCAGCATTTTCAGTTTCTGAATCATTTAGTTTTGAAATAAAATAATCTTTATACCTTCTTCTTTTATAAGCTT
>JBBSJN010000151.1:0-7494 GCA_038257235.1 Chitinophagales bacterium | reverse complement strand
CGGTTGATGCCGAAGCGATAAAAGGTCCAGATACCAGCCGCAAGAATAGCGAGAATGGTAAAAATATCTTTGATTAATGTGAGTGTAATAGTTGTCATATTTTAAAAATGCCTATTACCAAGATAAATTAAATATTAATTCTGATCATTTTTTTCTCTCCCATTCTTTCAATCGCCGTTCACATTCATCTGCGGGCAGCCTTTTATTACAAGCCATCAATTTTTGCAGAAATGAACATGCTTCTTCTTTTGAAAGAATAATTGATTCCACCATCTGGTCCATTAACCAGAATATGCCATGTACAGCAAGTCCCCTTGATTTAGCAAGGTTGCGGAGATGTTTGTCGCCAGATAATAGCAGCGCCTCTTTTTGTTCTGCATAATAAACGGCTGACCAGTCCTGCTCAGATAACCGGGTATCTTCCAGACTCATTAACTGAATTTCAACCAGCTCTTCATACGAAATGCTGATTACTGTAAATTTTTTGGAACTGATATGTGGCTGTATAATTTCAATTTGCTCATCATACAATTCTTCTAATATTATTTCCGTTGTTGCAAACTGGTATTGCAGGGCAAGACAATGATCTAACAGACCCGTCTTTACCAGGTCTATTAAAATATTAGCATCTTGTATTGCAATTCTCATCTTCAGTTAGCCGGTTTTAATTATTTAGCAGCATCCAGTTGTTCACGGAAAGCGGATAGTTTAACACCAGCCAGGTTTGCAGCTTTGCTTAAGCTCACCACTTCTTCTGCAGCTAACCGGAAAACAAGATGTTCAAAGCGATAACTTTTTTCATTTCCTGCAAACGCACCAAGGCCGGTTTCCTTTTTATTACCTGCCATAGATTTCCAGAACTTTTTTGCTCCCTTTTTATCAATAATACTTTTCAATTGTGCCCGCATCATAATGGCCTGCACAGAAATACCAAACTGTTCTTTAATGCTTACCAGTTCACCGGGTGCTATATTGTTTCGTTTATCACCAATCAGCTTTTCAAGGCAATCATCCGGCAATAACATAGCTCCTGCAAAGGCATGGCATATTCTTTCTTTATCAGCTCCTTCCTCGATACACAATACAAGATGACCCAGCTCATGCAGGGCAGTAAAACGCTTTCTCTCTATAGTAAAAGTTTTATTAATAACCACTACAGGTATATCGCCTACAAAAGTGCTTAGCCCGTCAAACTCATCCGGTGCATCCATTTCAATAACTCTTATGCCTTTATCTTCCAGCATTTCTATTACGTTAGGAATAGGGTCGTAGCCAAGATGCCATTTGTCTATCAGTTTTAATACAGCGGCTTCCACCTCTTCTACTTCAGCAATAGAAATGTTTTTAATGGGGTTGATGAATTTGGTTTTAATATTCAGCAACTGCTCTACTTCCAGGTATCTTTCCAGGAAGTCTTTTACTTTTTCTTTTATACTATCGGCTTGCTTTGCAGGCAGCTTTGCTTTTTTACGAAATTCTACGGCTCCCAATTGTAGCGGCTCCCGTAGAAAATAGTCCAGCTTTACTTCCAAAGATTTTGACAGGGCAATTAATACTTCCCCGGTAGGGTTCATAGAACCGGATTCATATTTATGCAGAGCTTGTTTGCTGATAGATATAACGAGGTTGTCTGCAAGTTCTTGCAGCGACCAGCCCTTCATTTTGCGGGCAGATTTTAGGCGTTCGGCGAAGTTGTTCATATAGAGGAGTAGTTGGTTTGCGTAAAAAGGTTGGTTGACAAATATATAAAATATTTTTGTTTTGTCAACCAAAGTTGTAAATTTGTTACAATTATTTGACAAACGGTAAATAAAAAACCGTGGCACTGAAACAGCGTCACGGCATAAAGAAATAATTCTTTGGGGAAAGTGATTAGTTTCTTTGTGGGCAAATGTAGGGTTGCTGTGCCATATTGCCAATAGCTATTCCTTGGGCGAAACGGGCAGATGCCTCAGTATTAAATAATCTGCCGGTTCTAAATCATAGTATTATGGCAAAGAATGGCAAGGCCGGTGATGGACACCGGAATAGCCCCGTAAAGGAAAGAAGCCAGACCTACAATTCAATGCCCTTATGTTCAAATCTTCTTCAGGCGGATAGATGGAAATAAATTTATCGAACTCTTCTTCCAGCAATTCGTCTTTCGATTTGAATTTGGGGATGATGCCGAATACTTTTTCTACCATTTCACGGATAGAAATTTTTCTGTCAATCTTTGCAGCCTTGCGTAATTTTTCAAGGTTAAAATATTCTTCGGGCTTATCAAAGATTTCACTTTGTATATGGCTAATCACATATTCCCAGTTATCCAGTTCTACATTTTTTTTAATGATGTCATCCATCATAATCCGGTCTTCAAATTTTTTGAATAGCATCCGGTCAATCTTCATGCCTTCCAGTCCGATCTGTTCTTCTCTCATTACAGATAGCACATCATGGATTGAGCTGTCGTATTTATCTATATCTACACCTCCGCCACCACCTGGTCCGTCACCTGATTTTGGTTGTGGTAGTTTTAATTCTTCATCGTACTTAAATTTCTTTTCAAAGTATTCGCAATTCGCAAAAAAATCGTATAGTTTGAAAACTGTTTTTTCTTCCTTGGTGATTTCTTCTTGGCCCAATTCGTTTTTGTGTTTGAATTCAAATGTGTTTTTCCTTGTTCCTCTTCCTTTTATCTGCACAAAATCTGCCGGACTGAAAATGGGCCGCATCATACATAAATTCAAAAGGTCCGGGCAATCATAACCTGTCGTCATCATGCCCACCGTTACACAAACTCTTGTCTTGCCTGATTTATAACCTTCCAACCATATTGTTTTTCCATTGAGATTACTATTGGTAAAGTTGATGGTCATTTGTTGTGCATCACCAACTTGTGATGTTACCTGCACCGCAAAATCAGAATTATACTTACCGGGAAATAATTGTTCAGCAAATTCATTAAATATTTCGGTTAGCTTTCTTGCATGATTTTGACTTACTGCAAAAACGATTGTTTTGCCTATCTCATTGGTGATAGGATCTCTTAATGCATTCTCCAAAAATGTTTGGCAGAAAACACGGTTTGTTTTATTGGAGAAAAATTTCTTTTCAAAATCTCTGGAAATGAAAGTTGTAGTTTCTTCTCCTTCTTCAGTTTCTACAATAACTGCATAACCTTCATCAGAAAGTAATTGAGTAGTGATTTCTGTTCTAGCATCTATTACATAAGGATTAATAAGAAAACCATCTTTAACACCATCCAGTAATGAATAGCGGAATGTAGGTTCACCACCTTCGCACCCAAATGTAGAATAGGTATCTCTCAACATCCGGCGTTCAATTTCACGGGGATCGTTTTCTTTTACCTTTTCAATGTCTACAAACTTCAGATAATCTTTTGGTGTGGCGGTTAACCCTAGTTTATAGCCATGAAAATATTCAAAAACGGCTCTGGCATTGCCTGAAATGGAACGATGTGATTCATCTGAAATAATCAGGTCGAAATCAGTTGGAGAAAAATCATTTCTGTATTTATTATTAAACATCAGCGATTGAATAGTTGTAACAACCACATCTGCTTTTCGCCAATCACTTTTATGTTCTTTATATATGAAAGTGGTATAATCCGGTTTCAGATTATTGGTAAAAGCTTTCCATGCCTGATCTTCCAGTTCTAATCTGTCAACCAAAAACAAAACTCGTCTGGCATTCTGTGTTCGAATAAACAATCTTATAACTGCGGCAGAGGTTAATGTTTTTCCTGTGCCGGTAGCCATTTCAAAAAGAAAACGGTCTTTGCCTTTATTTACTGCTTTTTGTAAATGTTGAATAGCACTTAACTGGTAGTGCCGTAGAAAACGAAGTCCGTTTGTCCAGATAAAATCTTTGCTTGTTTCTATGCTGCCATTCCAACCAGGTCTTTCAGCATAATCAGGCATTTGAACAGTAACGATATAATCATTGGCAACTGGTTCAGCAGCTAATGCATTTCTATCAGGATTCCATTCTTTTATTGCGCCAATTTCATCAGGCGAAGGAAAATTAAAGATGGTTATGGGATTTCCTTTTTTTAAATCCCATAAGTAATGAACGATGCCGTTTGAAAGAATAATAAACTGTGCGCCTACAGTATTGGCATATTTTCTTGCCTGTTCTTTTGCAACAAGTGGATGAAGACTTTCTTTTTTAGCTTCAAGAACACAAAAGGGGTTGTTATTACTATCAACTAATAAAAAATCAATAGAGCCATTTTTTGTTTTCTCATAATCATCTCCCCATGCATCAATTTGTTTCTGCGTAATTTTCACATGATTTTCGAGCAGGATGTTAGCAAGCCCCTCGTCATTATCAAAAAACCTCCATCCCGCTTCTTCAAGCAGTTTGTTGATTTTAATTCGGGCTGTTGCTTCTTTACTCACTGGTTAATAATGGTTAACCCACAAAATAAGAAAACTACCACTCTTATCAATACCACAAACTGGTTATTCCTTGTTTTTATCCCCCATTTCCCTTCCAGGTATTGTTATTGCCGGGTTTATGACATCATCATTTCTGGGAAGGATATGCCTGTATGTTCACCGACACACCAAATTCATTACCAGCAAAACGATGAAAATATAAATTCACCCGCCAGTTTTCATTTGTTCCGCAAGGGCCGCCGCCTGTACACACATACACTTCTTTTATTTTGGTATCGGAATAGCTGTCGTCATACTGCACCGTTGCTGTGGGGTCAATTTCTTTTATCAATGCAATTACTCCTTCAAAACGTTTTGCCACTTCGGCACTGTCGGTGCTGTATGCTCCCAGTTTAAAAAACAAAGTTTGCTCTTCACTGTTACTGCCGCTGATATGTTTCCAGTCGGTTACTCCATCGGGCAATAGTTTTATACGATAGCCAATCGTATCCGGTGTGCCAAACATATTGCTGATGATGGGCGGGCCTTTTACTTCGGTAAATGTATTGGCGGCACTTTTATACAACTGCGTAAATGTTTCCCTGAAGTTCTTTGAATTTACATCAAACACCTGCGACTGTGCCTGCAACATACCCGTTAGCAGCAGTAGCGTAAAAAAATGTTTTATCATATAGCAATGATAGTTTATAAAAAGCATGGCGGAAATACCATTGGGAGGGTATGCAGTTGGCCACAGAGGTACACGGAGAGTTTGCTGCCGCAAATGGTTTTTAGCCACACCTGCCCGACTGAGTCATTCAGGCGGGGATTACACGGATTAGCACCGATTAAATACGGTTCGCCACGAAAGCACACTAAATGACACGAAGGATTTGCTTCGCAAATAGTTGTTGGCCATGGAGGACGGTAGTCTTATTTATTTTTTCTTTTTCAATTTTTTGGGCTGTTTTGCTTTTTCCACTTTTTTAATGCTTTCAGCAGGTGGCAGGTTTTCGGGCATGGTGCCGCCCAGTTCTTCAATTGTCTTTCTTACTTTTTTGCCTACATCAAAATGGGTTTTGTTGGCTTGTTGCTTGCCTTTTATATGTTCCCTTTTTAATTTTTCTTCTGTCTGCGTAGCACGGAACAAATTAGCCGCCAGTTCGGAGCTGCCCATATGATCCAGTATCTGCTGGCTTTTTTTTAATCTTTTCTTTTTATGTATGCCTTTGGCATCAAGTCCGCCGTATAATCCCATATAGCCATGATTCTGAAAAATGGCATAATCAACGGGGTTAACTACCCCGGCAGTTTTAGCAGCTGCGGCAAGTTGTATATTATGCCGGGCAAGTTCACTACGCAGAAATAATCTTTTCTCATCTTCACTTTCTAACTGATTGTATTCTTCCAGTTGCTGTATTTCCAGTATACGGGTTTGCACCGCAAAATATGTTTGCCCAAGTGCCACCACTTCTTTGGCCGGGTCAGCATTCTGTACTATTAAATAGCAGGCATAGCGGGAGAGTTTATAACTTGGCATTTCCCTTTGGGCTCCTGAGCCAATCGGTACCATCTCGTTGAACTCAACGATATGGTTTTCCGCAGGCTCACCACTATTAATACATGCTTCTCTTGCTTTTGCAATTACGGCAGCAAAATTCCGGTAATCGGTATATTCAAGCACTTTAGCTAATTGCCGGGCTGTCCAGTATTCATTACCTCGCTTGTCTGTTTTTTTTATTTGCTCAAATACAGGAAGTCGCTGTTTTGAAATTTGTTTTGCCATGAGTTCAAGTTAACTTAAAAAATAAAATGAGCAAATATCATAACCGTTTATTTCTAATTGTTTTTACCTAAAACAACGAACGAGTTCCGATAAATTGGGGGACTTGTTGTTGTAATGGTTCAACACATAATAGGATTCAAATAAAAAACGGGCCGTAAAAGATTACGACCCGTCAGACATTATTCTTATATTTTAAATCTTAAAGCCTGCCATCTTTCTTATCCTGTGCACGGCCAAGTACATAACCAAGGCCACCGAGTACTGCGCCACCAATGGCACCACCTGCCACACGGTTCCTTTTATTAATTACTGCACCAAGTACCACACCTGTACCGCCACCAATTACTCCATACTTGGCAGCTTTACTCCAACCTTTCTTTTTAGCCACTTTTGCTTCATTGGTAGTTGAAGAAGACATAGTGCCACTGCTTGTTTTGCGGACTGCAGTTTTGGCGGGAGCTGATCTATAGGCTACGGGTGCTGTTGCTTCCATTTCATTCATAGCTTTCCAGGCTTGAAACTGTGCCAGCCCGGAAGTATCAACAAAAACTGTTTTTACTTCTGCTGCGGGTTTGCTGCTGCAGGCTGTTAATAATACGGCAACAATACCGACGAATGTAAGTGATAGTATAAGTTTTTTCATAACTGTGTTTTTTAAAGTTTAAAAAATAATTGATTACACTCCCTATAATTCATAAAGGGTGCCAGTAAAAAGCCGTTTGTTAAAATGAATGTTGATAACCTTGTAACTTATTTGTTTCCGGTTGCTTAGCTTTTTTATCTTTTAACATGTTGCATCAAAGAATCTTTTTTTATTTCAATTTGAAATTGTAAAGGGCTTTTAAAAATTTATAACTGCAGGTGTTTTTATGAAAATGTTATAGTATCACAATGCTATTTTGTATCTGCACATCTTTTATTTTTCCCAGTACAAATCAATAGAGTTAGTTCAGATTGTTCTGTCATTCCGGCCCTGAGCTGGAATCCTTCTCAGGTTATATAACAACAGAACAAAAAAGATCCCGGCGCACGGCCGGGATGACTGTAGGTTTGTTTTATAAATGTTTTACATCAGATCCTTATCATGTAACTGGTACTTCTCTTTTAGCTTCCGCATCACTTCGTCCATGGATGCACGGTGGTCCTTGGGGTTCCAGTCGCCCCGTTCCCATTTCTCAAGCTCCTCATTAATATGTTTTTCCTGCAGAGCAGAAAGTTTGTTCACCAGTATCTCACTCATCTCCCGTTGCTTGGTATAGAATACTTTTTTCTTTTCAAAATTGACTTCTTTGTCTTTCCGCATTTCATTTTCAGAGGCTGCCATTT
>JBBSJN010000150.1:0-7568 GCA_038257235.1 Chitinophagales bacterium | reverse complement strand
GTATCCGACAACGGCAATGGTATCCCACAAAAAGTATTGGATAAAATATTCCAACCCTTCTTTACCACCAAACCCACCGGGCAGGGAACAGGGTTAGGTTTGAGTTTAAGTTATGATATTGTAAAAGCGCATGGCGGAGAAATAAAAGTAAATACAAAAGAAAATGAAGGAACAGAATTTACAATCATATTACCTGCTTAGGCATGGTGGAGTCCCGATAGCTCCCGATAGCTATCGGGACGAGATGAAAGTGGAGACGAAGCCCGCCCGTGCCGGTACGGACGGGGAAGGAGAAGGATCAACATTTATCATTCAATTACAAAATGGAATAAGTCAATAATATTTTATGAAGTTATTTTTTAAAATATGGTTTCTGATTTTGTTGACTACATCAGCAAAAGCTCAACAATATTTCTATTTGCCGGAACCAACCGCAAGTCAGGCAGACAGCATGAAACGATTGTTAACTAGTCAGGCTAACGATAGTATGAACATGTTGTTTTGCAGAGACCTTGGATTTTATTATGTGGAGTATAAAAAAGACAGTGCCATCTATTTTTTGAACAAACAAATAGTATTGGCCAGATCTTTAAAACAGGAATTGTGGGAAGCTGATGGATATGGTCTTTTGACCTATGCGTTTACAAAAAGTGGGAAATATATTGAGGCTTTGAATGCTTATTTATCTGCGTTAAAAATTGCAGAAGATCCTCAATGTGAAAAAAATATCTGGCGGATATCTATGTTTTCAAAAGATAATAATCCGCATAATGCCAGATTACTGGTTTTGGCACTAGTGCATCTTCAGGCCGGGCACATGTACCGGGCAACACAAAAAACTGAGCTTGAATTAAGTAATTATTCTGAATGCATAAGACTTGCGGAACAAATTGAAGATCCTACTTTTTCACATTTTGGCTATCACATGTTGGGTGCCACTTATATTGGCCTAAATAAATTAGACTCCGCTCTTTTATTTGAGCAAAAGGCTATTGAATATTCTGATAAATCAGGATACAAAAAATACAGGGGACAGATTTTTGAATTTATAGGAAGCATCTACTCTACGCAAGGCAGGTACGATTCTGCAAAAAAATATTTTTACAAGGGTATTCAAACTAATCTGGAGCAAAATAATCTTCCATTCTTAGCCAATATTTATGTTTTGCTTGCAGATCTGTTCACCCGCAATAATAATCCCGACTCGAGCCTGTTTTACAGCAAAAAAGCTTTGGATATTTATAAAAGTGTTGGCGAACTACCCGGCATGCTGAATGCATATTTGTCTTTATCTGCAGCCTATAAATTCCAAAATAATATCGACAGTGCTTTTTTATACCAGGGCCTTGCTCTTGCTGCTAAAGACAGTTTGAACGATGTTAGAAAAATAAGTCAATTCCAGAACATTGGATTTGACGAACAGCTGAAAGTGAAGGATCTTGAAAAAAAGAAAATAGAAACTGAAAACAGGGTCAGAACCCTTGCCATGCTGGCTGGTATTGCCGTTGTGCTGCAGATAGCTTTTTTACTTTATAGAAATATCCGGCATAGAAAAAAAGCAAATGAATTATTACAAAAACAAAAAGATGAAGTTGAGATACAGAAAAAAACAGCGGAGGAAGCCTTGTCCAATTTAAAATCCGCCCAAACCCAACTTATCCAGTCAGAAAAAATGGCTTCGCTTGGAGAACTCACTGCCGGTATAGCCCATGAAATTCAAAACCCTTTAAATTTTGTCAACAATTTTTCAGAAGTAAATACAGAATTGATAGATGAAATGAAAGAAGAATTGGCAACAGGCAATGTGCAACAGGCAATTGAAATAGCTAACGATATAAAAGCTAATGAAGAAAAAATAAACCACCACGGTAAACGGGCCGATGCCATTGTAAAAGGTATGCTACAACATTCAAGAAGCAGCAGCGGAGTTAAAGAGCCAACAGATATAAATTCTTTGTGTGATGAATATCTGCGATTAAGTTACCATGGTTTAAGAGCAAAAGACAAAAGCTTTAATGCGGAAATAAAAACCGATTTCGATGCCTCGCTTCCAAAAGTCAACATCATTCCACAAGACATTGGAAGAGTTGTTTTGAATTTGATCAACAATGCTTTCTATGCAGTAGATGAAAAAAAGAAACAAAGCCCCCATCCCCTCCCGAATTTATCGGGACAGGTGTCGGGGGGTAATGAACCCTACGAACCAATAGTGACTATTGCCACACAAAGAATGGGCTCCCCTTTAGGGGATGGGGGCAAAGTAGAGATAAAAGTATCCGACAACGGCAATGGCATTCCCCAAAAAGTATTGGACAAAATATTTCAACCATTCTTCACCACCAAGCCAACAGGCCAGGGAACAGGATTGGGTTTATCGTTAACTTATGATATTGTTAAAGCACATGGCGGAGAAATAAAGGTGGAGACGAAAGAAGCCCGCCCGGATGACCCGGTCGGACGGGGTGAAGGTTTGTCCGCCGAAGCTTTAGCGGAGGTGGGATCAACATTTATTATTTCATTACCGGTTAATAATATAGTATGAGAATTACCAAGAAACTGGAGAAAGAAATTAAAGCCATAATGAATGACTACTGGGACTCCTATATGAAAGGAAATCTCAAACATTGGGCCGGCTATTTACCAGATGACTACCGCAATATCGGCGGCACTAAAGAAGAAATCTGGAATACGAAAAAAGAGATCCTCAATTATTCGAAAGGGATAATGGATCAAATGGTTGGGATGGCAGATATCAGGAACAAGACCATGAAAATCATTCCATACGATCCTTATTTCATGGTACATGAATTTATGGACATGTTCATTAAAGTGGAAGGCAAATTTACTTTTTATGGAAAATTCAGGCTGTCATCTTTAATAGAAAAGACAGCCAAAGGATGGAAAGTCTTACATCAGCACGGTTCATATCCCGATTCAAAAACAGAAGAAGGTGAAGCCTTTGCTTTTGATGAAATAAAAGCGGAAAATAAAAAACTGAAAGATGCTGTACAACGCCGCACTATAGAACTGGACGAAAAAAACAAAGAGCTTGAAATAGAAACTTCGCTTGAAAAAGTTCGTGCCGTTGCTATGGGTATGAAGGAACCAAAAGATATGCTGGAAGTTTGCAAGACGATTTCGCAACAGTTGCAATCATTGGGCGTAAAAGAAATCCGAAATATACAAACGGCAATATTTTATGAGAGCCGGGGCACTTATATGAATTATGAATATTACGCCAAACACCGAAAAAAAATAATCACAGAAACAAATTACACCAATCATAAATTAGCAAAGGCATTTGGCAAAAAAATGTTGAAGGGGAAAGGGCAGTTTTTTATTACACATATAAAAGGCAAAAAAGTAAAAGAATGGCTTGCTTACCAGAAAACAACCAATGTCTTTATAGATAAATTCCTGAATAAAGCAAGTTCACTCAATTATTATTGGCATTCATTGGGACCTGTTGCGTTAGGTATCACTACCTATGTACCATTAAGCAAAGATGATCTTAATTTATTCCAGCGTTTTCTTAAAGTCTTTGAACTGGCTTATACAAGATACCTGGATATTGAACAGGCAATGGCACAGGCAAGAGAAGCAGAGATTGAACTGGCTTTGGAAAGAGTGAGGGCCAGAACAATGTCCATGCATAACAGTACGGATGTGGGAAATACAGCCGTCGCCATGTTTGATGAACTGTTGCATCTTGGAGTAAATAAATCTGTCCGTTGTGGCATAGGAATCTTCGATGAAACGAAGTTTATGGAAGTATGGACTGCTTCGTCCGACAAAAAAAACGGAATAGCCTTACACATCGGTAAGCTGGATATGACCATACACCCGATGTTAACTCAGGTAAAAAAATCGTGGGAAAGAAAAAAATCGGAATTTACCTATGAACTAAAGGGTAAAGACCTTAGAAATTATTTTTTGGCTATAAATAAGCAGAAGGACTATCCTGTCAGTATCGACATGGATATTTTACCTGAAAGAGTCTTTCATAATGATTTCAGATTTTCAGAAGGGGTCATTTATGCGTTCACCCCAGAATCGCTTTCTGCTGAAATGAGTCAAATCTTTAAACGTTTTGCAGGGGTATTTGAACAAACCTATACCCGTTTCCTCGATCTGCAAAAAGCAGAAGCACAGGTAAGAGAAGCACAGATAGAAGCCAGCTTAGAAAGAGTACGATCAAGGAGTCTGGCCATGCACAATACTTCCGAATTACAAGACGTCATCTATACGGTACATAATGAATTACTGCATTTAAATATTGCTATTGATGGAGGTTCATTTATTGCTATTAACAGTGATATTAAAACAGAACTCCGCTGTTGGGGATCGGGGGGTACAGCCGACACAACAGAAGAAATACATATTCCACTATATAAAAAACCTTTCTGTACCAATCTTATAAACAGCATAAAAAAAGGCCCGGGATTTTTTACCGAAACATTTACACAGAAGGAGAAACAGGATTTTTTCACATTTTTATTTAAACATGAACCCTGGTCTAAGCTAAATGCCAAACAGAAAAAGGAAACCCTTTCAAGTCCGGGAGGATACACCCGGTCCTGTTGTGTATCTCTACATACCAGCATTTTTATTATCAACCATCATGGAGAAATTTTTTCAGCAGCCGATAATGAGATTCTCAAACGCTTCGCTAAAGTCTTCGAACAATCTTATACCCGTTTCCTCGATCTCCAAAAAGCAGAAGCACAGGCGAGAGAAGCAGAAATAGAACTGGCTTTGGAAAGAGTGAGAGCCAGAACAATGGCTATGCAGCATAGCGATGAACTGGCCGAAGTGGTAGGCTTGCTATACAAGCAATTTGAAGAACTCGACTTCGGACTTTACCAGATACTTGTTTCAATAATAGATATTAAAAACAATGTTGTAGAATGGTGGAGCCGTGGGTTCATCGAAATTGATTTGCCACAGCGTAATCTTATACCCATTATTGATCACCCATTTCCCAATACGCAAATGGAAAAATGGGAAAGCGGAACAGCATATTATGCACATGTACTGGGCGGCGATAGTAAGAAAAGCTGGGAAGAGTATTTGTTTACACAAACCGATCTCAAATACTTTCCGCAGCCGGTAAAAGATCAGATGCGGAGCCTGGAACAGGTTTACCTGTCTGATGCATTTATGAAGTATGGTGTGCTACAGGCGGCTGGTCCTTCACCATTGACTGATGATAAGGCTGATATCCTGAAAAGATTTGCCAAAGTTCTTGACCATGCGTATACACGGATGACAGATTTGCTGAATGCAGAAGCACAAACAAGAGAAGCAGAAATAGAATTGGCACTGGAAAGAGTGAGAGCCAGAACCATGGCCATGCAGCGTAGCGAAGAATTGGCTGAAGCTTCTTTTTTATTAGATCAGCAGGTAAGAGCATTAGGTATTAAAACATGGGGATGTGCATTTAATATTTACCGGGAGAAAGACTCCATTGAGTGGTTTGGAAACGAAAAAGGTGTTCTGCCAACTTATACCACACCACGAAAAGGGATCTTCAAAAAATATTACGATTATGGACAAAAAGGGGAATCAATTTTTGTACAAGAGATAGCAGGTAAGAAATGTATAGCCCATTATGAATACATGAGTACACTTCCGGTAATTGGCGATGTACTTAAACAATTAAAAAAGACAAACGGATCTTTTCCTGATTATCAGATAGATCATGTTGCTTATTTTAAGTACGGTTATCTTTTGTTTATTACTATAGAACAGGTACCGGAGGCACATGATATTTTCATTCGCTTTGCCAAAGTCTTCGAACAAACATATACCCGGTTTCTGGACTTACAAAAAGCAGAAGCACAAACAAGGGAAGCACAAATTAATTTGGCAGTTGAAAGAGTTAGGGCAAGAGCATTGGCTATGTTCAAGTCTGAAGAAATTATGGAAGTGGTAGCAAAACTTAAAGATGAGGTTATGGGATTAGACATACCGGATGTTGTTGCTGCTACCATCTTTCTTAACGAAGGAAAAGATCACATAAGAATGTGGGATTTATCTTCTCTTGAAAAATTAGACGATGTCTATCAAATACCTTTAGATATAACCTTTAAGCTAAAATCAAAAGACCCGCATTTATATGTAAAACGGGTTTGGGAAAATCCAGCCGATTATTTTGTGGAAATCCAAGACGGCAAAGGATTTAAAAGAATAATTGAATGGCTTCGTGAATACAATAAAAATGAGGTAGCTCATGAAGTAGAAACATTGATTGAAAGCACCCAATTAAAACAATTATATCATGCTGCTAAAAAATTAAATAATGGCAAGTTGTGTATTGATCTGTTAGTTCCACCACCGTTTGAAATGGAATCTATACTTACAAAAATGGGTGCTGCATTCGATCTGGCTTATAAGCGTTTTGAAGATTTGCAAAAAGCAGAAGCACAGGCAAGAGAAGCAACCATTGAAATGGCTCTTGAAAAAGTGCGAAGCCGTTCCATGGGTATGCAAAAATCCGAAGAGCTTAAAGAAGTGATACAGGTTGTATATGAACAATTCGTTCAATTAAATATCCATATTGAACATACCGGTTTTATAATTGATTATAAAGCAAATGATGATATGCATATCTGGCTGGCAGATCTCCGCGGAGTTCCGGCACAGGTAATATTACCTTATTTTGATTGTGCGCATTGGAATAGTTTTAATGAAGCAAAAAGAAAAGGAACGGATTTCTTTGCTAACCATCTGGAATATGAAGAAAAAAATAAATTTTACCGGGATCTTTTTGAGTTGATTCCCGGAGTACCAGAGGAAGCAATGGAATATTATTTTAAAGCCCCTGGTCTTGCCGTATCTACTGTATTGCTAGATAATGTTGGGCTCTACATCGAGAATTTTTCGGGTACTCCTTATACACAGGAAGAGAATAATATCCTCATGCGGTTTGGCAAAGTATTCCAGCAAACCTATACCCGGTTCCTCGACCTTCAAAAAGCAGAAGCAAGTGCAAGGGAAGCCAGGATTGAAGCGGCATTGGAAAAAGTAAGAAGTCGTTCACTAGCTATGCATAGTGCCAATGAACTGGGAGAAGTGATTACCGTTGTATTTGAGAAATTGGATGAACTTGATTTTACGGTAAAAGATGGAGTTGCATTGATCACATTTACCGAAGATTCAAAAGATCTTATTGAATGGATGGCTAATCCTGGCTTTAGCTCTGCAATGAATATCCATCTTCCTTATTTTGATCATCCCATACTTTCAAATCTCTGGAAAGCAAAAGATGGGGGGAAAGAGTTTTTTGTAAAAAGATATGATGCAGATGAAAACAAATCTTTCTTAAACCACATTTTTGAATTCACCGAGTTTAAACATACCCCACAGGATGTAAAAGATTTTTGCCTGGCAGCTGATTCTTATGCATATTCTATCGCTTTTCAAAAAAACACGGCCATATTTATCAATGACTTTTCCGGGCTTTCTTTATCCGAACAAGAGATTGAGGTACTTAAACGATTTGCAAAAGTTTTTGAGCAGGCATACATCCGTTTCCTCGATCTGCAAAAAGCAGAAGCACAGGCAAG
>JBBSJN010000149.1:0-7608 GCA_038257235.1 Chitinophagales bacterium | reverse complement strand
AATTCGCTATGATGATATGGCACCGTGGTACAGCTATGTAGAAAAATTTGCAGGCATACAAGGAAGTAGAGAAGGATTAGATGTTTTACCCGATGGAGAATTTATGCCGGCTATAGAATTGAACTGTGCAGAAAAAGAAGTAAAGAAAAGAGTGGAGGCTTATTATAAAAATGCAAGAAAAATAATAATTGGCCGTACTGCAAATATTACCGAACCATTACAGGCCCGAACAAATTGCCAGTATCGTAACCGTTGCTGGAGAGGTTGCCCATTCGGTGCTTATTTCAGCACTCAGTCCTCTACCCTTCCAGCCGCCATGCAAACAGGTAATCTTACACTTCGTCCTTTTTCAATTGTCACAAAAATCTTATATGATAAAGATAAAAAGAAAGCTACCGGAGTAGAAATAATTGATGCTGAAACAAACCAGACCTATGAATTTAAATCAAAAATAGTTTTCGTCTGCGCCTCAGCATTAAATTCTACCTGGGTATTGATGAATTCAGCAACTGATGTATGGGAAGGTGGTCTTGGCAGCTCCAGCGGAGAGTTAGGACATAATGTTATGGATCATCATTTTCGTACAGGTGCTGGCGGTACTGTAGAAGGCCTGAGTGATAAATATGAATTTGGCAGAAGACCAACAGGTATTTATATTCCTCGTTTTCGAAATATGAACGATGAAAAAAGAGATTACCTCCGTGGTTTTGGTTACCAGGGAGGCGCAGGTAGAGGTCGGGGTGTCGATGTAGCTGAGTTCACTATCGGGGCTGATCTGAAAGCGGCACTAAGTATACCTAAAGAAGATTGGCATTTTGGAATTACCGCTTTTGGTGAAATGCTCCCCTATCATGAAAATAAAATTACACTGGATAAAAATGTAAAAGATAAATGGGGTTTACCGGTACTTTCTTTTGATGTTGAAACTAAAGAGAATGAAAGAAAAATGCGGATTGATATGATGAACGATGCTAAAGAAATGCTGGAGGCTGCCGGTTTGAAAAATGTAAATACGTATGATGCTGGTTATGCTGTTGGCATGGGTATACATGAAATGGGTTCTGCCCGTATGGGCCGAGATCCTAAAACCTCCATATTAAATGGAAATAATCAGGTATGGGATGCGCCTAATGTATTTGTAACTGACGGAGCTTGCATGACGAGTGCAAGTTGTGTAAATCCGTCACTTACTTATATGGCGTTAACAGCGAGAGCAGCAGATTTTGCAGTTAGTGAATTGAAAAAAGGAAATTTATGATACAGAACCCCCAACCCCCTAAAGGGGGCGATAGAATCCGATAGAATAAATGACATTAAAGAATCCATATAAGGCTGGTGGCATGTTCGAAGGCGCATCGTATTTAATTTTTGAAAATGCAAAACAACTGCGTAAGAATATGACAGCTGCGGAAACAGCATTGTGGATGCACCTAAGAAAAGGTGTAAGCGGTTATAAGTTTCGCAGGCAGCATCCAATCGGACTTTACATTGCAGACTTCTATTGTCATAAAGTAAAATTAATAGTTGAAATAGACGGGACAATTCATAATAGAAAAGATATTCAGGAACATGATGAAAAAAGACAGAAAGACTTAACTGAAATGAGATACACGGTATTAAGATTCACTAACCAACAAGTAGTAACAAATGTTGAAAACGTTTTGCTAATAATAGAAGATAATATCTCGCAATTAAACAATATTCAAAAACAAAATACTCTACCCTAAGCGGAGTATAAAAGCCCCCTTTAGGGGGTATGGGGGTTTTAAATTATGGATCGCAGAGAACTTTTAAAAATGATTGCAGTGCTAACTGGTGGTGCAGTTATTGGCGGAGAAGTTTTTTTATCTGGTTGTAAAATCGGTGCTAAAGCTGATGCAGGATTTTCAGCCACCAATATTGCTTTGCTGGATGAAATTGGTGAAACAATTATACCTGCAACAACTACTCCAGGTGCCAAAGCAGCAAAAATCGGAGAATTTATGAAAGTGATGGTGACAGATTGTTATACGCAGGCTCAACAGGATGCATTTATGAAAGGAATAAACAGCATTGAAGAAGCCTGTAAGAAAGCAAATAACAAATCTTTCATGGATAGTACTTCTCAAGAACGTCTTGCATTTTTAGAGATTCTTGAAAAAGAAGCAAAAGATTTTGATAAACTGGTTGCAGAAAAAGATAAACCGTTAAGAGAAGAGTTTGTGGCTAAGAATAAGACCTATGATTTTGTACCATCGCCACGTCATTATTACACAATGATGAAACAGTTGACATTGCTTGGTTTCTTCACTTCCAAAACAGGAATGACAGAAACCTTACGCCATGTTCCTGTGCCAGGTAAATACGATGGAGCATTCCCTTATGCTAAAGGCGACAAAGCTTGGGCAGAATAATTAAAGAATATATTATGGACTACAACAGAAGAAAGTTTTTAAAAACAACGGGTGGCCTAACAGGCGGATTAATGTTAACAAGCCTCAGCGGCATTTCATTATTGGAAACATGCAGCAGCGGAAAGAAAGCTATTGATTTCGGCATTCAATTATATACACTCAGAGATGATTTGCCAAAAGACCCGAAAGGCATTCTAAAACAAATTGCTGATTTTGGTTACAAACAAATAGAAAGTTACGAAGGTCCAAAAGGAATGTTCTGGGGAATGACACATACAGACTTTAAAAAATATATGGACGACCTGGGAATGACAATTGTTTCCAGCCATTGTGATATATCGAAAGACTTTGAAAAGAAAGCTGCAGAGGCAGCAGAGATAGGAATGAAATATCTAATCTACCCGTGGGAAGGCACCAACAAAACAATTGATGATTATAAAAAAATGGCCGGAGACTTTAATAAGAACGGAGAAGTATGCCGCAAAAATGGAATTCGTTTTGCATTTCATAATCATGATTACTCTTTTAAATTATTGCAAGGTCAGCTTGGCCAGAATGTTTTATTAGATAACACTAATCCCTCTTTAGTAGAATTCGAAATGGATATTTATTGGGTGGTAGTCGCAGGCGAAGATCCTGAAGCATGGCTGAAAAAACATAAAAATCGCTTTACACTTTGTCATGTAAAAGACAGAAGCAAAACTCCTGTAGAAAACAATGGCCTAAATTCTGTTGTTCTTGGAACCGGAACCATTGACTGGCCTAAAGTATTAAATACAGCCAAAGCTAATGGCATGAAATATTATATAGTTGAACAGGAAGCTTATGCTGGAACTACACCTTTAAAAGCTGTGGAAGCAAATGCTGAGTATATGAAAGGGTTGAAGATTTGATTATTTTAAAACTGAATAAATAATAAAAGGCTTTGCCTTATAACATATTCCATTCTTTTCAACTAAAATGTTATCAAAAGTTACTAAACTCCCAGGTTCAATAGTGAGCAATGAATAATTAGTTTTATTCTTGATATTCTGATCTTCAATTTCAACTGAAACTAAACTTCCTATAATAATTCTGGACACTAACATGTCTTTTCTTTTTACATCCCAAGTCATTCAAATTTTTTATAAAAGAACTTCCATTTGATTTCGTTTATACCTTTTTTATCTTTGATATAAACAGAAACATTTTCTGCAATTGAAGCAGTTCCCCAATTGCAATTAGTAGTGTCCGAATTCTGTGAAAAAGAATTAATTACAATAGAATTAATAAGAAATGATATGAAAACTATTCTAAGCATATTAAAAACTACATAATCTGGTGAACAAATATCAAAAAAAAATGTTTAAACAATTAAACTACTTGTAAACATGTTTTAATAAATCATCCCGTATTAGACAAAATTCAGAAAAAATTAACACATGAAAACCATTTCACTACCCCTACTCTTTCATTTTAGAAGTTTACAAATTTTTGTACTTAATCCATAATATCTTCACACAATACAAAATAGCCAAATGCCCCGATTTTTAAGTTTACTTCTTGCAGTCCTCGTTTTTATTAGTTCAGCAGATGCACAGGAAAAATATACAATCAGTGGTATTATTAAAGATGCAAGAACAGGTGAATTTTTCCAGGGTGCTTCATTAACAATTGCTGGAAAAGCAAACATTGGTGTTATCTCTAATGAATATGGCTTTTATTCGTTACTGCTTCCAAAAGGCAACTATACCTTTAAAGTCTCTTACGTAGGATATTCCGAAGCAATCCAAGCTATTAGTTTAGACAGCAATATAACTTTCAATTGGGAACTGGTTGATAAAAACCAATTGGAAGAAGTTATAATTTCCAGTAAAAGAAAAGATGACAATCTGCGTAAACCAGTTATGGGAACCGAAATTCTCAACATGAATGAGATAGCTAAAATACCCGTCATCTTTGGGGAGAAGGATATTATTAAAACATTGCAATTACTGCCAGGTATAAAATCCAATGGAGAAGGTGGCAATGGTTTTAGTGTACGAGGCGGCGCTACCGACCAGAACTTGATTTTATTAGATGAAGCACCGGTTTATAACGCTTCGCATTTGCTGGGCTTTTTCAGCACCTTTAATAGTGATGCTATAAAAGATGCCACTATTATAAAAGGTAACAGCCCTGCACAATATGGTGGCCGTTTATCATCTGTATTAGATGTAAAAATGAAAGAAGGAAATAATAAAGGCTACAATGTAACCGGTGGACTTGGACTCATCAGCAGCCGTTTGAGTATTGAAGGGCCTGTTCAAAAAGATAAATCATCTTTCTTGATTAGCGGAAGAAGAACATACGCAGATGTTTTCTTAAAAGCTTCGCCCAAATTCAGCGATTCAAAATTATTTTTTTATGATCTTAATGCAAAAGCAAACTACCGTATCAATGATAAAAATAAAATCTATTTTTCCGGCTATTTTGGAAGGGATGTGTTAGGTCTCGGTAATACGTTTAACACCAATTGGGGAAACTCCACCGGAACTTTAAGATGGAACAGTATTTGGAATTCCAGACTTTTCTCCAATACTTCTGTCATTTACAGCAACTATGATTACAACATAACTATTAAGGATAATGAAACTAATTTCAATATAAACTCCAATATTAAAGACTGGAATTTAAAACAGGATTTTTCTTATTATGCTAATCCAAAGCATTCAATACGTTTTGGTTTTAATGCTATACATCATACCATAACACCAACCAGGTTTAGCGGAACTATCAGCAATTTCAATTCTAAAAAAGGACGTAAAGGGTTGGAAACAGCCGTCTATATCAGTGATAATTATAAGGCAAGTGATAAATTAAGTATTGATTATGGACTTCGTTTTTCTGCTTATACAATACTGGGTGGTGATACTTACAATATTTATAACAATGGAGTGAAAACCGGAACTATTGTATTGGCTGATGGAGAAACTGGTAAAACGTATTACAATGCTGAACCTCGTATTACCACCAACTATCTTATTAATGATGTAAGCAGTTTAAAAGCAGGTTATTCCCGCAATACTCAAAATCTGCATTTAATGAGCAACTCTACAGGAGGAAACCCGACCGACCAGTGGCTTGGCAACAGCTACAATACTAAACCTGAAATTGCAGATCAAGTAAGCCTCGGCTACAGCAGAAATTTTAGTAATAACAACTATGAGTTTAATACAGAAGTGTACTATAAGGATATGCAAAACCAGATAGACTATAAAGACGGAGCCGATATTCAAACTGTAACTGATATTGAAGGCGAACTATTATATGGAAAAGGAAGAGCTTACGGATGGGAGTTGTTGCTAAAAAAGAAAACAGGTAGGCTTACCGGATGGGTAGGTTATACTTTGTCAAAAACTGAACGAAAAATTAATGGTATTAATAATAATGATTGGTATAACGCAAGACAGGACAGGATACATGATTTATCTTTTGTAGGTATTTATGAATTTACTAAGCATTGGATACTTTCAGCAACATTTATTTACCAGACGGGCAATGCTGTAACATTCCCTACCGGAAAGTTTAACCTGAACGGCGTTACTGTTTATCAATATGCCAGCAGAAATGCTAACCGTTTACCTGCTTATCATCGACTGGATTTTGGTGCTACCTATGAAAAGAAAAAACCTGGCCGGCTTTTTCAAAGCTCCTGGAATTTTGGTTTGTATAATGTATATGGAAGAGAAAATGCCTACACTATCACTTTCAGGGATAATCCTGATGACCCAACAAAAACAGAAGCATTACAAACATCGCTTTTTCGATGGGTACCAGGCATCACTTACAATTTTAAATTTTAAAATTTACAGTAAGATGAGATTACCTATTTATATAATTGTTTTATCCCTACTTTTTATAAGCTGCGAAAAAGTTATTGATCTTAATTTAGGAACCAACAATCCAACCTTGGTTATAGAAGGGAATATTACTAATCAACCTGGACCTTATTTCGTAAAGCTTACTAAAACAGTAAGTTTTGCTGAGGCAAGTGTTTATCCTGTTGTAAATAATGCAACTGTTATTATTACTGACAACGCCGGGCAAAAAGATACACTGGCCTATACAGCAAATGGAATTTATAAAACAAATGCTTTACAGGGAATTAGCGGAAGAACATATTCTTTAACTGTAATTGCAGAAGGAAAAACATATAATGCCAAAAGCACAATACCGCAAAATGTTGTACTTGATTCTTTAAAATATAATCCTATACAATTTGCAGGTACAATAATTCATACCGTAATTCCAATATTTGTAGATCCAATAGTAACAGGTAATAGTTATCATTTTGTAATTAAAATAAATAATGTGTTGGATAAAACATATTTGGTAGATAATGATAATGTAACTAATGGACAAGTCTATGTAAGACCTTTATTTTCCAATGATATTGAAATTAAGCCTGGTGATAATGTACAAGTGGAAATGCGGTGTATTGATGCAAATAGTTACACTTATTATTATACGTTGTCGCAGGCACAAACTGATGGGCCGGGAGGCGGCACCACACCAACTAATCCGCCAAATGGAATAAGTGGTGGAGCTTTAGGATTATTCTCAGCTTATACAACACAAACCAAGTCGATCATTATTCCTTAATTAAAGATTCATGCAATTCTTTTACTTCGGATGAATTAATCGCATTATTCATATAACTCTCCGACGAATCTTTAAAAGCCGGATGCACAAACTCCATCTTGCTTCTCTCCTTTCCTCTTAACGAAGAATGAAACTCAAAACATCCTGTTTTCTCAGCCAGCATTTTTATATTTTCTTTCCGTACACCACTTCCGGGCATTATAATAATTCTTTCATCGGCGATTTTATTTAATTCGGCAACCAAATCAACTCCATCTACAACAGATGGTTGTTGCCCGGAAGTAAGAATCCTCTCACACCCTATTTCAATCAATTGTTGCAATGCTTTAAAAGGTTCCTTACATCTGTCAAATGCCCGGTGATAGGTAACACCAAGCGGATAGGCAGCTTCTATTAGCTGCGCAGTCCGGACTAAATCAATAGTGCCATCCATATTCAATAAGCCAATCACTAGACCATCACAACCAAGCTGTTTGCAAAGTTTTACATCCTGCAACATAATTTCATACTCCTCTTTTGTATATAAAAAATCGCCACCTCTTGGTCTTATGATTGGATATAAAGAGACTTCAAAACTTTCTCTGCATTGTTT
>JBBSJN010000148.1:0-7610 GCA_038257235.1 Chitinophagales bacterium | reverse complement strand
TGCGCCACTGCCGGTGGTTAGGTTTATTCACAATTTAATGTGCATTGTAAAAGAAAAAAAGTAACAAAAAAAGAAAAGTAGTAATAGTAATAATATCTTTAAATAACTAAAAAGGCAAAGCTAAAGGACATTAAAACAATCAGCGGCTAATCGGCTTCAGTTCCAGCCGACGAATAACACCGAGCAATAGAATAAACAATGAACTTTTATTTATAAATTTAGCTTCGGTTACAGGCTGACGATTTTCAAATACCGCCACATCGCCAAGGGGTCGTCAACGTTATCAAATTTGAGACAGTCCGCTGCTCGAGGTGACACGGAACAATATCAACAGTAACACACATGACACACAAGTCAACATACAAGTGCCAACCCAACAAAAGGGCCAAAATACGGCACAGAAATATTACCAATAAACTATGCTGAAAAATTTCTTTACCCTTAGGGTACAATTTTTTCGAAATAGATATTGGTCAAACAAAAATAAATTTGGAACTTACATTTAATTTTCCGAAATAATATTTATTACAGGATATCACTTGAATCAGTTGCAAAAAGCAAGTTTTGAATAAGATTACATTACTATGAACAAATTTTTCAAATGGCTGCGTAAGAGTTATAATAAAACAATAAACAGTATTGCCTTTTATCCTGCCCTTATTTCTATCGGCTTTTTATTGTTATCTCTACTAATGCTTGAGCTTGATTTTTCGGAAACCGGTAAACACATAAAATCTCAGTTAAGCTGGATAAGCCTGCGTGATGCAAGTACTGCCCGTGCTATTTTAGGAACTGTTGCCGGCGGAATTATCTCTCTCACGGTGTTTAGCTTTTCTATGGTGATGATTATGCTTAACCAGGCTGCATCCCAGTTGAGCAACCGCATGCTCGACAGTATGATTGGCAGCAAGTTTCAGCAAATTATTTTAGGTTTTTACATCGGCACTATAGTGTTTGCGCTGTTTTTATTAAGCACCATCCGGGATATAGATTCAGGCATCTATGTGCCTGCACTAAGCATCTATTTGTTATTAGTGCTAACAGTCGTTGATATTTTTCTTTTCATTTATTTTATTCACTTTGTAACTCAGTCTGTAAAGTTTGGTACTATCATCGAACGTATTCATAAAAATACATTGCATACACTTCATCGTATTTGCACAACAGAAAAGCCAACATCTTTTGAACCGCCTGGGATTGACTCCCAAATTATTTTCACCGTCTCATCTGATTATTATCAGGGATTTAATACAAACCAGCTTCTGAAGTTTGCCGTTAGGCATAATGCCGTGATACAATTTCTGCATCCTCCCGGAACATTCTTATTGAAAGGCATGCCATTGTTGCACTTTTACAATTCAGTAAAATTATCAGAAGATGATGTGAAGCAAATGATGGAGACGATTGATTTTTATACCGGGCAACCTAACAAACCCTGAGCTAATATATTTTGTCAATTGTTTATCTTCTCTCTTTAATATAAAGTTCCTGCACTAAAATCATTTTAATAACCATTAATGGCGTTGCTGAAACCAATCCCCCATCCACCGATTCTCCACAATCTTGACACAACTTGCACAATAGTGTGATATTTTCCTATGCTTCTTGGACACACCCAACTTTGGCGTTACACATCCTTTAGTTAAACGCACCAAGAAGAAGGGCGGACGTATAACAGGGGTTCCTATCCGTTGTATGCCATGCGACTGTACGAAGCCCGTACTCTTCTTGAGCAATAATCTCTCCACCAATATGTGAATTTTGTAACTCATTTCCTCAAATGTGTAACATTTCCTCTCCTCTAACCAACAACTTTGATGCATAGCACTTGACCTAATTGGCTAGGACGCATATTAACTTTAAAAAAAATTATGAAACAGGAAAACAATCAAAATATTGAAAAGTTTATTGAAATGGTTAAAGATGTGCGAGCCTGTATGCTCATTACCAACGAAAAAGATGCTGAATTTTTATCGGGCAGACCAATGGGTATAAATAAAATTGATGACGATGGAACTATGTGGTTTTTTACAAAAGCATCTTCAGAGAAAGTGGATGAAATACAAGAAAGCAAAATAGTTTCCATTGCTATCGTAAACGAAAGCAGTCAAAATTATTTAATGATTCACGGCACAGCAACTTTAGTAAACGACAAAGCAAAAATGAAAGAGTTGTGGAGTTCCATTATGAAAGCATGGTTTCCGCTTGGTTTGGACGACCCGGACATGACACTTATTAAAGTATCGCCCAGCGAAGTAAATTATTGGGATAACAGTTCAAGCAAAATGGTTGTTCTTTTCAATATGTTGAAAACCATTGTTACAGGTAAAGAATATGCAGAAGGCGAGCATGGAAAAATTAATTTGTAAATAATCAACTCTCAAAAAAATATTAAAATGCATAATTTAGAAAATAAAGTTGCCCTTGTTACTGGGGCAGGTTCTGGTATTGGTAAAGCAGTTGCCTTGCTGTATGCTTTGGAAAAAGCAAAAGTAGTGGTATGCGACATTGATGAAAAAGGCGGCAGTGATACTGTTTTGCAAATTAAAAATGCAGGTGGCGAAGCCATTTTTATAAAAGCAGATACTTCAAAGCCGGACGAACAAAAATTATTAGTTGAGCAAACCATAAAACATTTTGGCGGTTTACATATAGCATGTAACAATGCCGGTATAGGCGGCCCTATTGCTGCCACAGGCGAATATCCAATTGATGGCTGGGATAAAGTAATTGCCATCAACCTTTCTGGTGTGTTCTATGGTATGCATTATCAAATACCTGCAATGGTGGCAGCGGGTGGTGGCAGTATAGTAAACATGGCTTCTATTTTAGGAATGGTGGGAACGAAAAATTCGCCTGCTTATGTTGCTGCAAAACATGGTGTGGTGGGGCTTACCAAAACAGCTGCATTAGATTATGCCGATAAAAATATCCGCGTCAATGCAGTAGGCCCGGGTTATATCGCAACTCCCCTGCTTACTAAAACATTAGACGAAGCTACTATGAAAACATTGGCTGCACTACATCCTATTGGCAGGTTAGGTACTGCCGAAGAGGTGGCAGCATTGGTACTCTGGTTAAGTTCTTCCCAAGCTTCTTTTGTAACAGGCTCCTATTACACCATTGATGGCGGATATACTGCACAGTAATTTGTTTATAAAATATAAAATGAAAGATAACTATCACTTTGTTGCCATTTCAGGAAGTTTAAGAGCTAAATCGTATAACACGATGGTGTTAAAAGCGGCACAAAAGCTTTCACCTCCCAACATTGTCATTGAACATATATCCATAGCAGATGTACCAATGTACAATTTTGACTTGCATGAAAAAATATTTCCTGAAGCGGTTGAAAAATTATCCACAGCCATTAAAAATGCTGATGCACTTATCATAGTTACACCGGAATATAATTATTCTATTCCCGGAGTACTTAAAAACACAATTGATTTTCTCTCCAAGCACAAGGAAAAATCATTTGACAAAAAAGCGGTGGGTATAATTAGTGCTAGTCCCAGTCTGCTGGGTGGTGTAAGGGCACAATATCACCTGCGGCAAATATTGGTGGCGGTAAATGCTATGGTGATGAATATCCCCGAAGTAGTGATAACCCAGGTAAATACAAAATTTGATGAAACGGAAAACTTAACTGATGAAAAAACAACAGAGTTTTTAAATAAATTTATTGATGCATTGGCTGATTTTGTTACTATTTTAAAGCATTGAAGCACAAACTATAACATGAACTTGCTGCAAGCGGGACGGACGTTCAGTCAATCGGCGGAAAATCACTATCAGGATTTTGTGGAGTAAAATAATAACGATTGACCAATTACAGTAATGAGCGAAGACATATTACCATTCATACAAGCAACTGAGCTGATAGAAATTTATCAAACGGAAAAAATCATACTGATTGATGCTACTAATGGCAAGAATGCAAAGACAAACTAGCAAGTATGGAGAATCCAAATATTTTTTCATGGTGTATTACTGAAAATTTTCGCGGCACATTTGTGGCTTACATCCTTCGCCCTTCAATAAAAGACGAACGGATACGGCATGTATCGGTTTTTTAAGATACAAATAGTCACCACTTTATTTGTTTTATATTACAGCTGACTATTGCTACCGGTAATCTATATATAATTAAATAATTAACCTGATGATCACAGCAGCAAAATGGACAGTAATCGCTTTCGGAATATTTTTTATTGTTGCTGGTTTTACAATGCTGCTGGCACCGAATAAAGCTAGGAAGACATTAAGAAAAGCAGGCAGCACAAACTTTATTAACTATGCCGAAATAACATTGCGGATGATACCCGCAGCAGCACTTATCCTGTATGCAGATTTTTCAAAGTACCCGGCAATATTCAAAATATTTGGGTGGTTTATGCTTATAACTTCCGTTATACTTTACTTCGTTCCTCCCCAACTGCATCATAAATTTTCAAACTGGTGTGCCGATATACTAAAACCTTTTTACTTTCAGTTAGTATCACCTTTTGCTTTTCTATTTGGAGCAGCTATTATTTACTGTGTAATTTAAAAATCAAACTCTCTCCGGTGCATATTCCACCTTACGCTAAAAGAAATAACTGAGGCGTTTGCCGTAGTTAGCGGAGCGGTTACCGTTTTCTGGTTTCGTACTATCGCATTCAGGTCGAGAAAAAGATTTTCCCGCAGTTCATACGACACTAAGAAAGAGCCATAGAATACATTTGTCTTCCAGCCACTTCCAATATCATATCCAAAATCCCCTTGCCTTGGCGGAATGACGTTTGGCAAAAATATATTACTCCCAAAGCTTTGGCTGCTGCTGTCTCTCCCCTGCTGATAATAAATAAGTTTTGCTATCGCCGTCCATTTAGGTGCGGGTTGATAACGGGCAATGCCGATAAACTCCTGAAAGTTGGCCATTAGCGGATGTGCCAATGGCTGATTGTAATGTGTATAGTTGGCCACCGAGTCACGATGCGAATAAGTAAACGGACGAACCCTGTTATGCTCCACCTGCAAATCAAGATTACTGATGCCAAATGCATCGATATACTTGGCACCTATTTGTATGCCCCACTTATTGGCCCACCAGCCGCGGTTCTTTTTTATTTCAGACAATAAAAATTCATCCAGCGAAAACTGTCCATACAGTTGCACTTTACCAGCAAGGTTTGCTTTTGCATCTATACCAATGATGGAGTTGTCAAAACTTCCGTTCTGTTGCTCGATAGAACGATAGAAGATGATAGGATTCAGGTAACCAAAATCAAAACGGTTGGTTCTGCCAAATATCACACCTTCAAACATGCCAATGTTCAGCCATTTGGTAACATTTATATCCAGGTGATGCATGGCAGCATACTTCTTACCAATTAACCGGTCGCCGATCTTATCATCAGCATTCTGCAATTCCATAAACAGGTTCTGGTAATTGAATTTCCAGATCCTTGTATTCAGTTTCAGGAAAAGAGAATTGTTACCAAAATCACTCAGCAACAAACTACGATGACCATTGCCGATAAAGTTTTTATCGTAACCAAATGTTACATCAATATATTTCGTAACGTTGAAGGTAAAATAACCTCTTGCATCAAAATAATCCGTGCCGCCAGCTGCTTTAAAGGGTTTGTAATAACCGGCGCCGGGCACAGCCTTTCGCATACTGATAAAATCCTGCACATACTTAGGTGCTCTTTCCTGATTATCCGTAAGGTAAGTAAAGAAGCCGATCTTGTTTGCGATCTGTCCACGAACGGTTACACCTCTTGTATTTAAAAATAAGTTGTCGGTATTATTACTTTCTTTCGCAACGGTATATTGTATTACCGGATTCACCACCAGGTCAAAATCCTTTACATGCACTTCAAACAGATTAGCCGGTGTGGAATAAAACTTCCTGATAAATTTCTTTTTGGATAAATATTTTGAATGTTCCGCAACAGGTACGTATTCAAGATTGTTCATGTACAATCTTTCAATATTATATTTATCAACTTTTGAAAGTTTAACACCGGGCTGCTCCACATAGTGGTTAACGGCATTCACCACATGCTTGCGGCTGAAGGGTTTTGTTTTGGAAAAACTAAAAAATGAATCGGCTCGGCTTTTAATTTCAAGCCGTTCCATTAAAATATTCGCTTTATCGCCCTGCGGCAAAAAGGTGCTCTGAGAAAAAGCAGAAAATGGAAGCAGGATAAGGATTAGTCTTGAAAGGGTTTGTTTATATTGCATGGGTATTGGCTTTGATCAAAATTTATTAAACAAGATATGCAAAAATACCTGATTAAGAATATACACATCGTGAATGAAGGCAGTATTATAAATGCAGATGTGTTGATAACAAATGGCAGAATTGACACCATTTTACCACAGATAGCAAATGTCGACGGCAACTGCATTGAAATAAACGGTGAAGGCAAGTATTTATTTCCCGGATGCATAGACGACCAGGTGCATTTCCGTGAGCCGGGCCTTACACACAAGGCAACTATTTACACTGAATCAAAAGCAGCAGTGGCCGGTGGCGTTACCAGTTTTATGGAAATGCCGAATACAGTACCCAATGCGCTGACACAAGAGTTGCTGGAAGATAAATACAAGATCGGCGCACAAACATCACTGGCCAACTATTCCTTCTTCATGGGCACAGGTAATGATAATGCAGATGAAGTATTAAAAACAAACGATAAAAAGAAAGACATCTGCGGTGTAAAAATATTTATGGGTGCCAGCACCGGTAATATGCTGGTAGATAATCCGAATACATTGGATAAAATATTTCGGGAAAGTGAAGTGTTAATTGCCACACATTGCGAAGATGAAAAAATAATCAGGCAAAACCTGGAAAAAGCGAAAGCATCTGGCAAGGAATTGACTGCTGCAGACCATCCCATCATCAGAGATGCAGAGGTTTGTTACGAATCTTCCCTCTATGCCATTCAGATTGCAAAGAAATATAATACAAGGCTGCATATACTTCACATCTCTACTGAGAGGGAACTTCAACTCTTCACCAATATGTTTCCGTTGAAAGAAAAACGTATTACTGCTGAAGTATGTGTGCATCATTTACATTTTACCAGCAATGACTATGCAAGACTTGGCAATCAGATAAAATGCAACCCCGCCATCAAAGCCCCGCATAATAAAGAAGCATTATGGAAAGCTTTGCTGGATGACAGATTAGACGTAATTGCAACCGATCATGCACCACATTCCTGGGAAGAAAAGAATGAACCCTATCTTAAAGCTTATGCAGGATTGCCATTAGTGCAGCATCCCTTACTATTAATGTTGCATTATCATAAAGAAGGAAGAATAAGTTTAGAAAAGATAGCAGAGAAGATGAGCCATGCTGTAGCTGATTGCTTCCAGATAAAAGAAAGAGGCTATATAAGAGAAGGCTATCATGCAGATCTTGTACTTGTAGATTTGAATACTACTTATAAGGTAACAAAAGAAAACATTTTATATAAATGCGGCTGGAGTCCGTTAGAAGGTATGGAATTTCCTGCTTCAATCACTCATACATTTGTAAATGGGCATTTAGTATATGCCTGTCCCGGCGTAGACGGGAAAAATGTAGAGTGGAATGAATCTCAACAAGG
>JBBSJN010000147.1:0-7719 GCA_038257235.1 Chitinophagales bacterium | reverse complement strand
TGTTATTGCTGGTATTACTACTATTAGTGTAAGTGCATTGGTGTGGACAGTTTCTCCTAAGCCTGCTTCTACTGCAGATTATCTGGAACTAAGCAGGAAAGTTGATGCAACAAAAACAAAAACAGATCGCCTTGAAAATGACCTGGCGGTGGTAAAAGGCGAAAAGACACAGGAACCTGCTATTTCGTACAAAACAGTAGGCACAGGATTTTTTATTGATGCTAAGGGATTAATGATTACCAATGCCCACGTAGTAAAGAACTCCAGAAACATCAGTGTATTTAATGAAAAAGGCGATAAGTTCAATGCAATTGTTTTGAAGCTGGATGTAAACAGAGATGTTGCATTAATTATGATTGACGATGAAAAGTTCAAACCGTTTTCTGCATTACCATATGGAATAAGTAAAACTTCTGCTGAAGTTGCTGAGCCAATCTTTACTTTAGGTTATCCAAGAGATGAAATTGTGTACGGCGAAGGCTATATGAGTGCCAAAACAGGGAACAATGGTGATACACTTAGCTGCCAGATTGCAGTGCCTGCAGATCCAGGCAACAGTGGAGGCCCGGTCTTCAATAACCGTGGAGAGGTGATTGGTGTATTAAGTGCAAAGAAAACGAATGCTGAAAGTGCTGTTTTTGCGGTACAATCAAAATATATCTATCAGGCATTGGAAGAGTTGAAGACTAATGCTCTTTATAAAAACATAAAACTTTCATCAAAATCTTCTGTTGCAGGTTGGAGTAAAGTTCAGCAGGTAAAGAAAATACAGGATTTTGTATTTATGGTAAAAGGCGATTAAGAAAAAAAATTGATACATAAAAAAGCTATCCGCATAAACGGATAGCTTTTTTGCATTATGGCAATTCTATTGCCAAAGATTTGATGGATATTCTCCTTTACTGATTAGTTTATTTAATGATTCTTTTACAAAAGGAGCATCTTCCTTATATGTTACACCAAACCATAATGAAGTTGTAGGTATAACTTCAATAGTGCCGCCTTTCTTTATAAACTGATCGGCCACAATCGGAATAAAAAATTCAGATTTAAGTTCAGCACCAACTTCCTCTAAGAATTTATCAAACAACTCTTTTGTATAAGCAAAAAAAGATGGATGAAAACACCAAAAATTCATAGACACCTTTGTGTTTTCTGATAGTACAGACGGCTCCAACCCATCTTCACAGGTAATTGCATCTCCTTTCTTTGCTATATTGATACGTTCAGTAACAGATGCTAAGTTCCCACTGTTATCTAAGCTGCAAACTCCGCGGTTTACCGTTCCATGGGCTGATAAAGTCTTCAACAAGTCATAGCCAACAATGGCATAATTATTTTCATTACAGCCAACATTTAGAAATGCGGCAGCATTATTAAAAGCATTGCTTCCATAAAAATCATCTGCATTTATTACAGCGAAAGGCTCTTTCACTACATCAGCAGCACATAAAACGGCATGTGCTGTTCCCCAAGGTTTTGTTCTTTCAGAATTTATTTCAAATCCCTCAGAATAAGAATCGAGTTCCTGGAAAACATATTCTGTTGCAATGCGGTTTTTCAGCTTTGGTTCAAAAACAGATTTAAAATTTTCAACAAATTCTTTACGAATTATAAAAACAATTTTTCCAAAACCTGCACGGATAGCATCGAATATGGAATAGTCCATAATTGTTTCTCCACTGGGGCCAAACCCTTCCACTTGTTTCATACTTCCATATCGGGAGGCCATGCCCGCTGCCAAAATCACTAATGTAGGTTTCATATTCTTACTTTATTAAAGAATGTTCTTCGTTTTATAATGGGTGCAAATTTAAACTAATTTCGTTTAGACTTACCTGCTTTTTATATGCAAGCTATCTATACTGAAAATATTACGACTGATAAACTTTCTATCCCATTACTTGCTGAAAAACAAGTAAGCATTGATGTATTGCGGCTTGACAAAATTCATACACTGGTTTCAGGAAACAAATGGTTTAAACTGAGATATTATATTGAAGAAGCTACTCAACAAAACAAAAAAACTATACTGACATTTGGCGGCGCATGGTCGAATCATATTCTTGCTACGGCAGCGGTTTGTAAAATTAATAACCTTAACAGCATTGGAATAATAAGAGGAGAAGAAGTCAAAAATTTATCTGCAACTTTACTTCAAGCCAAAGAACTTGGGATGAAGCTCTTTTTTATTAGCCGGAATGATTACCAACAAAAAAAGATTCCTATAGCACTACACAAAACTGATTATTATACAATACCAGAGGGTGGTTTTGGAAAGAAAGGTGCAGCAGGTGCGGCAACAATTTTTGATTATTGTGATCGAAAAAACTACACACATATTTGCTGCGCAGCCGGAACAGGCACCATGGCAGCAGGATTGCTTGAACGGATTGATGCAACACAACAAATAATTGCTGTCAGTGTGTTGAAAAATTATCATGAATTGGAAGAGTCCATAAAAAATATTACTTACAAACCGGTAAAGAATCTGACGGTGAATCATGATTATCATTTTGGCGGATATGCCAAATACAAACCAGCTCTGCTGGAGTTTATGAATGAGTTCTATAATCAAACAGCAGTTCCAACCGACTTTGTATACACTGGAAAATTATGTTATGCTATTCTGGATATGATAAAGAAAAACTACTTTCCCAAAAAGTGTAATTTACTATTGATACATAGCGGCGGATTGCAAGGCAATAATTCATTGAGCAAAAGAACGTTAATATTTTAAATTTTTAGCTCCGCTATCTTATCTTTGATGAAATCAGGCAACCGAATCCCTGTCTGCCGACAGGCAGGCAATTCTTATTTCGTTTTATACATATGAAAAAACTAGTCCTTCTACTTTTACTATTTTCATCTTTTACACTTTGCAAAGTATCTGCACAAGACACACTGCCAAAATTTTCATTAAATAATGTAGGCAATAACCGCATCATTGTCAGCTGGACAAATACTTTCCCGGATGTAAAGCAAATAAGTATACAACGGTCATTTGACAGTCTTAGTGGTTTCAAAACAATTCTTACCGTTTTAGATCCTACATTGCCACAAAACGGCTTTGCCGATATGACTGCCACCAATGACCATATGTTTTACCGTTTGTATATTCTACAAGACAGAGGAATGTACCAATTCAGCAATACAAAAAGACCAGTAAAAGATACAGCCAGAAGTATGTCTCAATCCTCCGGCGATTCTGCAAAACCAGTTAATCCTTTTATTGTAAGCCTAGGAAGATTTCCCGGTTCAGATTCTGTTGGAACTCCGAACTCTGTTAACCCTAAAAACAGACCTCCTGGATTCATTCCATCTTTACATGTGTACACATACAGAGACGGGAATGTGAACATCAATCTTCCTGACGATGAGAAGCCAATAAAATATTCCATTAAGTTCTTTAATGAGGATGGAGAATTCTTATTCGAACTGAAAGACATCAAAGAAAAAAATTTCAAGATAGATAAAGCCAACTTCTTTCATGCCGGCTGGTTTAAGTTTGAATTATCAGAAGACGGAAAACTAATAGAAAAACACAAATTCTATTTAGAGAAGGACTTCTGATACTAAGCTTGCTTCAAATACTTTTTCAAAATTACACTTCACCTTTTCTTTTACTTCCGCCAAATCGGCTTTGTAGCCTAATTCTTTTTCCAATGATGTTACCTGTTTATTCACAATTCCGCAAGGAATGATATGCTTAAAATAAGAAAGGTCGGTATTCACATTAAATGCAAACCCATGCATGGTAATCCAACGGCTGCAGCGAACACCAATTGCACATATCTTTCTTTCTTTTCCGGGAATTGCGGTATCAATCCACACTCCTGTTTCGCCGGCAGACCGTTCACCTTTAATTCCATATTGCTGCAACGTAAGAATAATAACTTCTTCCAGATTCCTTAAATAGCGGCCAATATCTGTATAAAATTTTTCTAAGTCTAGAATCGGGTAACCTACAATCTGATCATTGCCATGAAAGGTAATATCGCCTCCTCTGTTCGTGTTAAAGAACTGAATATTCTTCTCTCTTAACGCTGAATCATCCAATAAAACATTTTCCTTGTTTCCGCTTTTTCCCAAAGTGTAAACAGGCGGATGTTCAACAAACAACAGATAATGTTTTGTTCCTGCTTTTACATCAATTATATCTTCCTCCGACTTTATACCACCGGTTTCAGATTTCTTCCTTACATTTTCCTTCAATAATTTTTCCTGATAATCCCATGCTGCCTGGTATTCCATATTTCCCAGATCCCTGAATATGATTGATTGCTTTTCCATTTGAAAAGCAAATTTACCAACAAAACTTCATCCATTACCTTTGCACACTATGACCGACGAGTTGAAAGATAAAGAGCCTGAAACTACTGAAAGCAATGACGAACTTTTTGAACGGTTTGCCATCACCATAGATAAAGGGCAGGATGCGCTGAGAATTGATAAATTCCTGATGCAGCGGATTGAAAATGCCACCAGAAATAAATTGCAACGGGCTATTGCCATGGGTATGGTACAGGTAAATGGTAAAGAAGTAAAATCAAATTATAAAATAAAACCACTGGACTCGATAGTGATCTTTTCGGACATGAGTCCTGAACAATCCGATGTGGTGCCAGAGAAAATGGAGCTGAATATTGTGTATGAAGATGATGCCATAATGATCATTAATAAACCGGCCGGCATGGTAGTACATCCGGGCAGTGGTAATTACACCGGCACTCTGTTAAACGGTGTTTCTTATTATCTGCAACAACAAAATCCTGAATTGACAGATGATGTGTTACCAAGATTCGGCCTGGTACATCGCATTGATAAAAACACCAGCGGGTTACTGGTTTTGGCAAAAACAGATGTTGCTATGCGGCATCTTGCCAAACAATTTTTTGATCATACTATCAGCAGAAAATATGTAGCCCTGGTTTGGGGTGATGTGGAAAAAGATGAAGGAACCATTGTTGCCCATGTGGGACGTAATCAGCGCTTCCGCAAATTATTTGAAGCCTATCCTGATGGTGAGCATGGTAAAGATGCAACCACACATTACAATGTACTGGAACGATTCGGCTATGTTACACTAGTACAATGTGTGTTAGAAACCGGAAGAACTCACCAGATAAGAGTGCATATGAAATACATGGGCCATCCATTATTCAACGATGATTTTTATGGTGGTGATAAGATTGTAAAAGGAACGGTGTATACCAAGTATAAACAGTTTGTTGATAATTGTTTTAAAATTTGCCAACGGCAGGCTCTTCATGCAAAAACATTGGGATTTGTGCATCCGACAACCAGCAAGGATATGTTCTTTGAAGCACCAATGCCCGAAGACATAAAGCAAGTTGTTGAAAAATGGAGGAAATACGGTAAACAGAAAGCTGAATTATAGTTGATCGTACTTTTTAAGGAAAAGAAATTACCCTTATTTCCCGGAATAGGACATTTTATAATCAACTGAAACTTTACCTTTTGTAATATCGTTCAGTTTGCCTTTCATCAACTTTCTTTTGAGCAAAGAAATGTAATCGATAAAAAGTTTTCCTTCAATATGGTCGTATTCATGTAAGATTACTCTTGCGGTAAGACCGGTAAATGTTCGGGTATGCGATTCAAAATTTTCATCATTAAAAGTGATGGTTACAGTTTCCTGCCTGTAAATATCTTCTCTGATCTTGGGAATACTTAAACAGCCTTCGTTATAGGCCCATTCGTCACCACTTAGCTCATCAATCTGTGCATTTATGAAAACCAATTTGTCGCCGGGAGCATCATCGAATTCTTTTCTTTCTTCTTCATCCATATTTTCAAACATCTGAGCAGTATCTATAATAAATAAACGGATGGGCTTATTTATTTGTGGTGCTGCGAGACCTACACCATTACTGGCATACATGGTTTCCCACATATCTTCCAGCAGTTTTGCTAACTGAGGATAATCAGGAGTGATTGGTGTAGCTAATTTTCTAAGGACAGGGTTGCCATATGCGATTATGGGAAGAATCATTATTAAACTATTGATTAATTAAATAAGCGGCAAATTTACACTATTTCACCTTGTTTTAATGGTTAAATTCAAACTATAAATTGCGTAAATACTCCTGAAGCATTATGGTAGCTGCTATTTCATCAACAAATGCTTTGTTACGGCGGTCTTTTTTCTTCATGCCCATTTCGAGCATTGCTGCTTTCGCCATTTTGGATGTATATCGTTCATCTACTTTTATAACAGGCATGGCAGGGAAATTCTTTTGCAAATCTTTAATACATTTTTCTACCAGCGGTGTAGCATGAGTGCTGCTATCGTCCCAATTGGTTGGCCAGCCTATGAGAATTAGCTCCACCTGTTCTTTTGTAAAATAATTTTTCAAAAAAGGAATTAATTCTTTTGAATGCAAGGTTGTTAACCCTGTTGCAATAATCTGCAACGGATCTGTAACAGCTATCCCTGTTCTTTTTAATCCATAGTCTATACAAAGTATTCTAGCCATGCCCCTATCCCCTAAAGGGGAATAAAATTTAATTAATAAATAAGTCTGCAATAACAAAGATGGCGAAAACAACTGAGGCAATGCCATTCGCAGTCATAAAGGCAATGTTTACTCTACGTAGATCGTTTGGTTTTACAATGGAGTGCTGATAAACAAGCATTCCAATAAATACCGCTACGCCAATCCAATACAACCAGCCAAAACCACCATAATATCCCGCATACACAACTGCTGCTGCACTCAACATGTGCAAATATTTTGAAACTCTTAAACCTTTTGCTTTGCCCAGCCATGCTGGAATAGAATACAATTGTTGCGATTTGTCAAACTCCTCATCCTGCAAGGAATAAATGATATCAAAACCACTTACCCAAAAAATGACAGCAATTGAGAAAAGAATTGGCAATAAAGCAAATTGACCAGTAACAGCGAGATAAGAACCGATTGGTGCCAGTGACAATCCTAATCCCAATATTAAATGACAAAGCGGTGTAAATCGTTTAGTGTAACTATAGCCCAGTACAACAGCTAATGCAACTGGTGATAAGTAAAAACAGATTCGGTTGATGAAAAAACAACAGGCAATAAACAATAGGCAATTGACAATAATGAATAGCAATGCATTTTTTGCTGTGATAATACCTTTGGGGATTTCTCTTATCGCCGTTCTCGGGTTCATTGCATCAATATTTCTGTCGAGATAACGGTTGAAAGCCATGGCGGCACTGCGGGCAAAGACCATGCAGAGGAGGACAAGGAGAAACCTAAGTACAAATTCAGTTCTATTTACAGGAATATTATATTGAGTGTATTCGAGTGGCACAATTAATTTATGCCAACCTGGAACTACTGAAAAAGAAATATCCTTAATCTTGATAAAGGCAAGAAAAAATCCAATCAATGCAAATGGCATTGCAAAAATAGTATGTGAAAATTTTATAAGACTTAGATAACTTTTTACTTTATTCATTTCAATTTTATTTCACGCAAAGCCGCAAAGAAAAGACAAAGAAGCGAAACGAATTTTTACTTTAAACATTTTTCATTTTTTAAAGACGTCCTGATCTAAGTCTCCCCTTTAGGGGGGGGTATCCTTGCCCTCACCAACTCCCACAACACCACACCCACCGCTGTTGCAATATTCAACGAATGTTTCATCCCTAATTGTGGTATTTCCAAACAGCCATCCGTTGATTGAATAGTTGATTGCTCCACTCCT
>JBBSJN010000146.1:0-7884 GCA_038257235.1 Chitinophagales bacterium | reverse complement strand
TTGTAGAAAAATTTCATAGCCACCAATCTCATCTTCATTCCATTCATTCAGCCGTTGAATTAACTTTATATCGCCAATGGCAAATGTTTTATCGTATTCTTCAATGCCTGTTTTAAAAATGCCGGTGATAGTTAGTTTGTCGGGACGGATATTTGGTAATCCGCCAGCTTCACTACTTTTTTTATCGGGCCGTATAAAATAAATCAGGACCCTGTCATTCAGTTTAAGATTCAATTGTTTTGCTGTAAAATCTGATATCATGATTTCACGGCTGTAGCTGCTGTCGTTAAACTGAATTGGCCTGCCTTCTTTAATGAATCGGTTTATATTATTGAAATCATAGGTGCTGTCGAAACCTTTTACCAGTACACCTTCTATTTCATCCTTTGTTTTCAGGATGCCATACTTGGTAGCAAATGGATGAATGCTTTTTACTTCCGGATCTTGTTTAATAACATTCGCCAGCAGATCATTTTTTTCAATAGGAGTTTCTTCTGAAATGATGGCCTTATCAGGTTGTTTTTCATTAATACGAATATGGCCAAGAAAGCTGAATACTTTCTGGCTAACTGTTTCCTGGAAGCCATTGGCGAGGGAAACGGTGATTATCATAACAGCCACACTGATAGCCGTAGCTACAGTAGATAAACGAATAATGAAACGGGAAAAGGATTTCTGTTGATTAAATGCTATCCTGTTTGCTATAAAACCTGCAACCTTCAAATTAAATTGTTTGTCTTCCCCAAAAATAAGGGGCTTCTTACCATTTCTCTTTCTTTTTATCGTATTTTAAGCAATATTTGAATGAATTCAGCATTAGACAATTATGAAAAATAAGTTCTGTACTTTTCTTTTCCTCCTTATACTATTTTCTGCTTCCGGTCAGATTCCGGATCATGTTTATAAATCCAATATCAAGACAGTAAAATTGTATAAAGCTGGTGATATGTATAGTTATCCGGTACTTTCTCTAGGCACTAATGAACAATTAGAATTGCATTTTGACGATTTTGATGCAGATGTTAAATATTACTATTACTCTTTCCAATTGTGCAATGCAGACTGGACTCCCGCCAACATTCAGATATATGATTATATCCGCGGATTTACAACAAACCGGATCACCAATTATCGTTCGTCGTCAATTGTACAAACAAGGTACACTCACTACCAGGCTTTTTTGCCAGAACGAAACTCAGCACCCACTAAGGCTGGTAATTACTTACTGAAAGTTTTTTTGAATGACGATACTTCTAAGTTGGTATTTACTAAAAGAATGCTGATCGTTAGTACAAAAGCTGCTGTTTCTGCCAAAATTACCCAGCCGTTTAATGCTAACCTGTTCAGAACACACCAACGAATACAGGCTAATGTAAGTACAGGTACAGGACAATTAAATGCCTTTTCGCCACAAGATCTGAAAGTAGTAATAGTGCAAAATAATATCTGGGCCACTGCTTCATTAATTGACAGACCAACAATATTCCGTGGAAATTATTACGAATACAGCGATGAAGAAAATACTACTTTCCCTGCCGGCAAAGAATGGCGTTGGCTTGACCTGAGGAGTTTACGGTTAATGAGTGATAGAATGTCGCTGATTAAGGACAATGATTCAAACAACCGGGTAGATGTTTATGTAAAACCGGATGGTGAACGCCGTGAGCAGTTATATATTTATTACAGCGATTTTAACGGAATATATACGGTGGAGAACAGGGATAACCCCAATGCCCTCTGGCAAAGTGATTATGCTTGGGTGCATTTTACCTTTTCGCCTCCGGGCAACAGAGCTTATGCAGGTAGTAATATTTATGTGTTTGGGGAACTTACTAATTATGTGCAGGATGAAAACTCCAAAATGATCTTTAATGAAGAGAAAGCTGTGTATGAAAAAACGTTATACCTGAAACAGGGTTATTATAATTATTCCTACGTTACCGTCCCAGACAAGAAACAACAAGGCTTACAACCTTCTTATGAAAATACGGAAGGCAATTATTGGGGAACCGAAAACGGGTATATGGTATTGGTGTATTTCCGCCAATTTGGTGCAAGGGCAGATGAGCTTGTAGGATTTACTAGAATCAACTCACCGTTTCAGCGATAACCCCGTAGATAGTCTTAAAATTTAAAATTCCTAAGTCCCTAAAGGGAGGTGTAAGCTTTTCGTATTGTCTATTGCCAATTGCTTATTGTGTTTTTTTCGCATCTTCTAAAAACTTGGCAAGGCCAATATCTGTAAGAGGATGTTTTAATAAGCCAAGAATTGAATCCAGCGGACAAGTGCAAACATCAGCACCGGCTTCAGCACATTTTACAATATGCAAAGCACTGCGGATAGAAGCCGCTAGAATTTCTGTTTTATATCCTTGTAATGAATAGATATGTGATATCTGTGCAATCAGTTCAACACCATCCCAGCTACTATCATCAATTCTTCCGATAAAAGGAGAAAGATATGTTGCACCTGCTTTTGCAGCAAGTATTGCCTGACCGGCGGAAAATACTAATGTACAATTGGTTCTGATCCCGTTATCCGAAAACCATTTGATGGCTTTAATCCCGTCCTTAATCATCGGTACTTTTACCACAATATTCGGATGAATATCGGCTAGCTTTTTCCCTTCTTCCACAATAGCGTTGAATTCTGTGCTGATAACTTCAGCACTGATATCGCCATCCACTAATTCACAAATAGCTTTGTAATGGTTCATGATAGCTTCCTGACCTTTAATACCTTCTTTAGCCATCAGTGATGGATTGGTAGTAACACCATCAAGAATTCCCAACTCATTAGCCTCTTTGATCTGTTCAAGATTAGCTGTGTCGATAAAAAATTTCATAAGCCCCTATCCCCTAAAGGAGAATTATTTTTAAAGAATTATAGATTCCTGAAGATTTGTATTCCCCCTTCAGGGGGTTAGGGGGTAAAAAATGGCAGGCTTATTACATCGCACCGCTCAACCACCTACTCTTGCTGCCTTCCGGCCCTGGGAGGGTTCAGCAGGAGCTGGTCGTGTAAGACCTGCCGCCGCAAAGATAAGGGTATAGCTGTGTTTTTTATTGGGTGTTGGAGAGAAAATAAAGCGTATGGACGATTATTTATTTTTTTCCTTCGTCTTTTTTGCCGGAGTAGTGCCTCTCATTATTTCTTCTTTAGTAGGCAAGTCGCCATCTGGTTTTGTTTTAATCCAGATTGTTTTTTCTATCCAAACGGCGGGATTTGATTTAAGTACCGCTTTCACTGTAACTTTTTCATGATTGAAATTTTCAGGAATAATTAATTCGTTGCCCGAGAAAGTAGCAGTGCAGCAGGAAAAATTAATGTCTTTAGCCGTCATGGGTTGCCAACTGCCGTTCGAGAGTTTAGCATCTATATTGATGTAATTATGCTGGCCTTTTTTCAGGCTGTCAGTGTATAAATGGAAATAAATGCTGTCCACTTTTTGCGCCAGCAATGGGCTTGTAAAGGCTACAATAAAAATAAGGAGTAGATATTTATTCATATGACCACACAAAAGTCGCAAATTCATGCCAATTCGTTGTATTGGCTATATCTTTCTGATTCTTTTAACGTTCAGTTTTTCCAACACGGTTGATAAAAACTAAAAGTAACCCAAACAGAATAAAAGCTGCGAGCACCAACAAAGCCGTTATTGCTACTTTCCCATAACCCAATTCCTGTGCATTGATGAAGTAGTATGGATACCAGTTTTCCACAGCGCAGGAAAAATAAGCCAGTAGCTAACATGCTTCCATCGCAAAACTTTTTTTGGAGTAAATAGCAACCAATAAATAAGATAAAGCAACGGAATTAAATCATGCAAAAGACGATCAGCAACCAGTTGTAATCCTTCCGGATTCCATATTTTTCGTAATGCCACAGTATATACAATCCCTACAATAATAATGTAAAGGCCAATGGCTGATTGAGTAGCAGGTTTGGAGAAGAAAATACCGGGTTTGGTTTTTGAGAATAAAGTTGAAAACGTTAAACTGAATGCAACAAGGAGATTGGAGAGAATGGTAAAGAAGCTGAAAAAATTAATAATAGTTGAGGATATGGCTATTCCATTTTTGGCATTGGTATTCATCATTACATATAACTGAAGTAGCAGGGCAAACCATCCAATAATAGCAATTATAATTCCGCTTCCTTTTTTTATTGTCGGATTTTTAATGCTGGTCATGTTGTTGAAGAAATTAAGCAGAAAACTACACTAGTTTTTATCAAGCTTTAGCAAGATCGTTTTTTCTTTTGAAGGCAGATCACATTTTGCTTTGCCAGAAGTATTGTCGCTGATGATAAAAATATTTCCATCATTATCGAGTGTAATCCCTTCGAGGTTCATGCTGTAATCCTGGTCTTTATATTGGTTAGAGATTTCAGAAAACTTGTCTACAGGAATATTTTTCAATGTTTCAACTTGTAAATTTCCATTTGCGTCTATGTTGATTGATTCAAGAAACTGCTGGCGCAACTTTCCTTTTGAATAGGATTTAAGACAGATCAGCCTGTTGTTCTCTTTATCATAGCATATATCAGAATATCTCCATTGTGTATTTTCTAACGGCATTTCGATTTTCGATTCAAATTTCAGGCTTATACCTTCTTTTCCTGATTCAACGCTGAAAGTATAAATCTCAGATTTTGTTCTTTCTTCATTTCTTTCACGCAGTAAATAAAATTTCTGATTGGTTTCATTACCGGCAATTCCCTCCATACCATCACCATTTTTAGATTTTGGAGGAAGGGGAATAGAAGTAGAAACTGTTCGGAGAGCACCACTTGCCATATCAACTTCATACATGGCAACGGCTGCTTCAGATATAAGGTATAATTTGTCTTTATAAGAACTTAGTCCTTCCATTTCAAACTCCTGAGAAACCTGCAGGTTGATACGGTTTACAATTTTCCCCGTAGCCGGGTCAGCAACAAAAATTATCGGGCAACGTTCAGACGCAAAATAAAGTTTGCCATTAAAAAACTTCATACCTGATATACAAACCTGGTTATTCATTTCTGAAGGTAGTGGTACATTATTTATGGAGTACTGCGGAACTTCTATTTTCGGAGGCTGTGCCTTTGTGAGGGTAAAACTTAAAATTCCAATAAACAAAAAGCTTAATCTAGTCTTCATGTATCTGTATTAAGTGGATTATAATAACAATTGTTTGCGAATTTATAATAAATCAAACATCCTGCCAACAGTAAGTGATAGATATATGCTAAAGATGGATGCATTTATGTAAACTCTTTGTTCTAAGTGATTTAGCTTAAACGGAAAATGCAGTTGAGATAATTGATGTGAATGTGCTGGAAGATCCGACTTATAAGATTGTGGTGGATAAGGTTTGATTGGGGTGAGTTCTATGTGAATGATTCTTTTAGTTCATCCCAATAACTACATTTTTCAAAACCTAAGTCTTTGAGTTTTGATTTTATTTCTTTCTTCAAATTAGAATAGTTCTTATGATAAAAGTCTGATAACTTTCCGATTTTGTTGGCTCCTTGCATTATATATAAATATTCATTATCGCCACCTTTTGAAGTATGAATTGATGTTTTGAAACCGTCAATTTCTGAATAGAATATTTTTTTAGCAGAAGCAAGCCCACAAAATTTTCTAATTATTATATAATTTTCTTCAAGTCTAACCGCTATCATTTTTTTTCTTAACTCTCCGAAAAAAAGCCATGCTGCTGTAAATCCAAGTAATATCAAAATAGGGAATGGGATAGTATCATTTGGATTTGATGTTTTAAAAGCTGTTGCGCTGATGTAAAACACTAAAATGGAAATTATTCCGAGAAAACAAAACAGGGTCAGAAATGATTTTATTGAAAATTTTGATGTCATAGACAACTTATGATATAATTATAGCCAATACATAAATATACACTACCAAAACATTTCTTTTAAAAAAATTGAAGTATTACGTATTTTTTTATTTTAATGTACACAACGTCACTTACCGGAGACTTTTTTAGGAAAGAATTTTGGAAAACCTCAATATTTTGCAGAGTAGCATTATTTGATTTTGTATTTAGTTTTATTATTGCTGCCTGATTTGATTATGAGCTTTAAGTCTACTGCTTTTTTTAAATCCCTGCTTGCAGAAGCAGAAGAAATATCCTTAAATATATTCATATAATCTTTTCTTGTAAATTCATTTTTATTATGCGTTAAAAAGTATTCAATTCTATCTAGGTCTGACATGATATGATTATTGTACTGAAGCAAATCTTCCAGTGATTCATTAATTGTTTTAAGCATGAATTCAATGAAAATTGTTGAGTGTCCTGCTTTGTCACTTTTTGATAAGGCTGAATAATAGTAATTTTGGTTCTTACTAATTAGCGTCTCAAATGGTAAATATTCAAAGACAGGAAATTCATTCATTAGTATGACAGTTTGCCACATTCTTCCCATTCGGCCGTTACCATCTGAGAATGGATGTATGAATTCTGATTCGTAATGAAATACGGAGCTTTTAATTAATACTGGATCATCGGATGTCTTTAGGTAACTGAAAAGGTCTTTCAGTAAAGGCCTGATATTTTCTGCCGGAGGAGCTACATGTGTAAGTTGATTACCTTTCATTATACCAACTCCTGATTTTCTATATTGTCCGCTATTTGGTATCAAACCTTCCATTAGCATTTTATGGGCTCTTAAAAAAGATTTTTCACTGTAACTTTCAAAAGTTGAAAGTTGTTCATATGCTTTAATTGCATTCATTACTTCCTTCACATCTTTTTGCGGCCCAATAATCCTTTTGTTTTCGAGTAAAGCAGAAACCTGATCAATTGAAAGTGTGTTACCTTCTATTTGAAGGGAAGAGTGAATTGTTTTAATTCTATTGCTTTTACGAAGCTGAGGTGTTTGTTTATTCAGATAGTTCGCATTAATTTCTCCCAGCTTTATAGAAATCTGGCTTATAAGATTTAAGATAAGGGAAGTTACATGATATGGAGGCTTCATGATAGTATCATTTGATACTATCAAAGATAAGGAAAAGTAATCCGACGTATAAGATTGTGGTGGATAAGGTGTAGTAAATGATTTAAACTACGCATCGTCCTCTACCGGAAATGTTGTTGGTAAGAAGTTTTTCTGTCTTATAATTTTTTCAAATAATCTCTTACATCTTGTCGAAGAATATTTTGAGCAATTTCTTTGTCAACATTGTACTTAGTTCCATTTTTATCAAATTGAAACCAATAGCATTTTTGTTTAAGAAGGAATACATTGTCAGGCAATGGGTTAATATTCATAAAACTCACATCACCTTTTGTGTCTTCCTCTGCCTGTACATAAAAAACCTTCTTTTTGGTTGTTAAGAAATCTCTGTCTTTTGGATTTATTGGGATACCATGTGTCGCTTCGTATAAAAAGCCATATTCCTTGTCAGCTTTTTTGAAAGAAACTGTTAGTACAAAACGTGTCGAGTCATTTATTTTTATTAATTCACCAACTCCAATAGTATAATATGCAATACCATTTTTTAAAAGTTCGTCAATTATAGCAGGAACGGCGTCACTAGACCTTAACCAATTAATAGAATGTCCTTTTATGTCCTGAAACTGATTATAATAATTTGTATTGTTTATTTCAGTTTCTGTCGGTGATTGGCCAAAAGTAAATTATCCAATAATTAATGCAATTGTCAAAAGTTTGAATTTCATTTTTATTTGGTATTATGATTTGGTATAAAATAACGCACAACACATAAATATACACCACGAAAACCCTTCTCTCCAAATTCTCAACCATGAAAATCAAATCAACCGATGCTCATACGCATACTTCACCAAACCAATTACAGAATTAGTATTTGTTTTGCGGAAAATATTTTTACGGTGGGTTTCAACTGTTCG
>JBBSJN010000145.1:0-8098 GCA_038257235.1 Chitinophagales bacterium | reverse complement strand
TGTCAAACATTTCCGAAGAACGACCAAATGCTGTTTCGTTTTTTCCAATAACAAAAGGTGCTCTTGTCATGCTTTCAACTCCGCAGGCAATAATCATTTCCGCATCACCACACGTAATTTGCCTGGCACCATCCATTATAGCCTGCAAGCCTGAAGCACATAACCTGTTCACTGTATTGCCAGGCACAGTAACCGGCAGCCCTGCCAGCAAAGCAGCCATTCTTGCTACATTTCGATTGTCTTCTCCAGCCTGATTGGCAGCACCAGCAATTACATCTTCAATCGCATTCACATCTACTGATTCATTTCTTTTCAGTAATACCTTAATAATATAAGCTAACAAGTCATCCGGCCGGATTGAACTTAATGCTCCTCCATATCTTCCTATCGGTGTTCTAACAGCATCAACTATATAAACAGTCTTCATGTTATATTATTTAAAGAGCAAATATCCGTGAATTAAGCTAATCCCTTTGGCATCAATTATCTTTGCTTTCTGATGAAAAGAACAGTTACCAATATTCGCCACTTTACGTTGGCAGAACTTGAACAGTATTTTGAAGATTTGGGCGAAAAAAAGTTTAGAGCAAAACAAGTCTATGAGTGGATTTGGCAGAAACATGCCCTGAGTTTTGCAGATATGACCAATCTCAGCAAAGAACTTCGTCAAAAACTGGGCGAAAATTTTACGTTGCCTGCATTAAGTACCGACGCCACTCAATTTTCATCGGATGGCACCATCAAATCACGGTTCAAAACACATGACGGCCATTTAATAGAAGGTGTGCTGATTCCAACCACATCAAGATTTACTGCTTGTGTTTCTTCTCAAATAGGATGTTCGCTCAGTTGTAAGTTTTGTGCTACCGGATATATCGACAGAAAAAGAAATCTTGATTTTGATGAGATCTATGATCAGGTTGCTTTGATCAATCAGCAATCTGAAAAAACAAACGGGAAGAAACTAAGCAATATTGTTTTTATGGGAATGGGTGAACCATTGCTTAATTATAAAAATGTGTTGAGGTCTATTGAACGCATCACATCACCTGATGGCATGGCAATGAGTCCAAAAAGAATTACTGTTTCCACTGCTGGAGTTGCTAAAGGAATCCGACAATTGGGTGATGACAAAGTAAAATTCAAATTAGCACTTTCACTTCATGCCGCCACTGATTTGAAACGACATAAAATAATGCCTATTAATGATACCAACAACATCAAATCCTTGATTGATGCGTTGAATTATTTTTATAAGCAAACCGGAACCCAGGTAACATTTGAATATATCCTGTTCAAAGATTTTAATGATAGTATAGATGATGCTGATGAACTGATAAAAATCTACAGACAAGTACCTGCCGATCTTGTTAATATTATTGAATACAATCCAATTGATTTTGCCCGTTTTCAAAAACCTGATGAAGAAAGAGTGCAGGCATTTATGGAATATCTTGGCAAGCACCGGGTAAATGCCCGATTGAGACGTAGCAGAGGTAAAGATATTGATGCGGCCTGTGGTCAGTTGGCGAATAAAGAAATCAGCTAATCAGGTTGCATACCAAATTTTCGCTTTTACCCCTTCCCCGTTGGGGAATTCTATTCATTATAGGTTTAAAATACATTAGACTTTCACACTTTACTTCATATTGTAAATTCGAAAATTTGGGTTGCACCCTCTAATCAGCCTCGCTACGAAATTTTTCATACTTCTATTTAAACCTGCACAATAAAATCAGGTCTGTATACCGATAATTTTATTTTAACAATTGATGGCGAAAGGTTTTTGAACCCACCAGCATCCAAATAAAAAACAAAAACAAAAAAATGAAAAAAATAATCCTATCCGCCTTGATTGTATCAATGGCACTTGCAGTAAATGCACAAGAAATTCCTGAAAGAAAAACAGACAAACCTGGAATGCATCATAAGATGGACAGAAAGAAAGGCCAGCATATGGATATGCAAAAGCTTAATCTGACAGAAGATCAGAAAGCACAGTTTAAAACCCAAAGAGAAAGCTTCCACAAACAAATGGAAGACTTGAAAAAGAATGACAACATCACTGTTAAAGAATGGAATGCAAAAAAAGATGCTTTGCAGAAAGAGAATAAGGCTAAAATGCAAAGTTTCCTTACTGCTGATCAAAAAGCACAAATAGAAAAAAATAAAGTTGAAGGCAAGAAAAAAACTGAAGCAAAGACAAAAGAAAGCGGAGAGAAAATGAAATCTCAACTTGGTTTGACTGATGCACAATCTGCCCAGCTTAAAAAGAACAGAGAAGCCACTCAGCAAAAAATGAAAGCGATTAAAGAAGACAGCAAAATGTCTGAAGAACAAAAGAAAGAACAGATAAAAGAATTAATGAAAGCGCAAAAAGAAAGTATGAAATCTGTTCTTACCGAAGAGCAGATGAAGAAAATGAAAGAATCGCATCATAGAAAACCTGGCAACAGGGATGGTGACAGAAAAAAGCCTGTAAAGAACGAGACGATTTAATTCAATTACTCTAGCATATATCCAAAGCCTCCTTTTACCGGGAGGCTTTTCGTTTTACCAGAGTGCAACCCAAATTTTTGCTTTGGCCCCCGAAGGGGAATCACTTTTCTTAAAGCTTTAAAAATCATTTTGGCTTAATAAATTCTTGTACTATGAAGGAGCAAAAATTTGGACTGCAAACTTTACGTTGAAATCTGAATGCCTATCTTTGCCCTTCACTACTGTTGTAAAACAGCAAATCACTCCACATGAAGAAAAAAAGAACAGATAATTTTGGCAAGTTTGTACCGAAGAAAAGTAATGCTGCCGTAAAGGAACAATTCAAACAGGAAAAAAGAAAGTATAATAAGGAAAAGCAAGCTTTTTTTGAAAAGAAGAAAGCCGAAGAAAAGGCAGCACCGCCAGGCTATCGAGGAAAACGACCTGATACAGACATACCGGAAAAAGCACCAGAACATCTTCGTCCGGAATCTTCTGATAAAATGCCATTGAACAAATATATTGCTCATGCCGGCATATGTGGCCGACGAGAAGCAGCTGAGTTGGTAAAGCGGGGAGTTGTGAAAGTAAATGGCAAGCCTGTTACAGAACCGGGTTTTAAAGTGGACAGCACTGATGAAATAAATGTGAATGGCAAAAAAATATTTCTTGCAAAGAACCTTGTTTACATTTTATTGAATAAACCTAAAGATTATATAACAACAACAGAAGATCCCAAAGGAAGGAAAACTGTTCTTGACCTGATCAGCAGGGCCACAACTGAAAGAGTATATCCTGTAGGAAGATTGGACAGAAATACTTCCGGCGTTTTACTTTTTACCAACGATGGTGAGCTTGCCCAAAAATTGACACATCCCAGCAATGAAATAAAAAAAGTATATCATATAACACTGGATAAGCCATTAACCAAAAATGACTTTGATAAAATTTTAAAAGGAATAGTGCTGGAAGACGGACCCATAAATGTAGATGCATTGGCTTTTGCAGATATAAAAGATAAAACACAGATTGGTTTGGAAATTCATAGCGGAAAGAACAGAATTGTTCGCCGGATTTTTGAGTCATTAGGTTATGATGTTAAAAATCTTGACAGGGTAATCTTTGCAGGGCTTACTAAAAAGAATATTGAAAGAGGTAAATGGCGTTTTTTGAAAGAGAAAGAAGTTAGAGACTTGAAACATTTTAAGAGAGGAAAGTAAACCCCAAACCCCCGTCCGACCGGATCATCCGGGCGGGGCTTATATCTAAATAGTTGAAATGCCTTTAAAGGATTTTATAATTGCTGAAAATGAAAATTGGATTGCACTTAATAAGCCTTCTGGTTTATTGTCAATTCCCGACAGAATGGGAAAAGATGTTTCTTTAAAATCATTATTAATTGAAAAGTATAAAGACATCTATACTGTTCACCGTTTAGATAAAGACACCAGCGGCTTGATCGTCTTTGCAAAAAACTTAACTACGCACAAACATCTTTCTCTTCAATTTGAAGGAAGGCAAACAAAAAAGATATACCAAGGGTTGGTTACAGGTTCTTTACCAGAAGAAAAAGGATCGATAGATTCCGCCATTGCAGAACATCCGGCAAAAAACGGCACGATGATCATTCACCGGAATGCCCGCCCGGATAACCCATTCGGACGAGGTAAAGAGTCTTTAACAGATTTTGAAGTTCTCGAAGATTTCAGCATTTATTCGTTGATACAATTTCAAATACATACCGGCAGAACACACCAGATAAGAGTGCATATGAAAGAACATGGCCATCCGATTGTTTGCGATGAATTGTATGGCGATGGTAAACCGGTTTTAATTTCCAGTTTCAAGAAAAAGTATAACCTATCAAAAGATGAATTGGAAGAACGGCCTATTCTTGGCAGACTCGCATTACATTCATTTCAATTGGGCTTTAAAGATATTGATGGAAGGACTATTGAACTGGAAGCGGAACTTCCAAAAGATATGCGGGCAACATTGCAGCAATTGAGGAAGAAGAAGAAATAAAACCCCTGTAGCTATAGGGGAACTTTAGTGCAAACCTTATATATTTCTCCCGCAAATTACTTCTCCCAAGAAAAGCAATTTCTAATCGTATAATGAGAAATATTAAATACGATAAAAATTCTTAAATTTGAGTATGGAAGCATTTAGAATAGAGATACTTAATCCAAAGGCATTACAACTCATCAAAGGTATGCAGGATCTTAAACTCATTAAAGTGAGTGATGAACCAGTTTCTAATCTTAAAGCATATCTCAAAAAAATGAGGCGTAACGCTGCAACTACTCCAACTTTAGATGAAATAGCAAAGATTGTTGAAGAAGTAAGAGCAAAGCGTTATGCCAAAAAATAAGCTGCTTAAACTCATTATTGACACTAACCTTTGGGTTAATTTTATTATTTCCAACAAACAAAACTTACTTGACCCACTATTATTCACTGAAAAAGCAAGGCTTCTTTTTAGCAAAGAACTTATCGCTGAAATTCAGCAAACAATTACAAAACCAAAACTCAAAAAATACTTTGAAACAAATGCTCTGGAAGAAATGCTTTCAACATTTGAGCCATTTATAGATCTCATAGAAGTTAAAAGCACCGTTACTATTTGCAGGGACACTAAAGACAATTTCTTACTTGCTCTTGCGAAAGATGGTAAAGCAGACTATTTGCTTACAGGAGACAAAGATTTACTTGACCTGAAAAAATTTGGCCAGACAAAAATTAAAACCATTAGCAGCTTTTTTGATAAAAAGAAAAGCAACCGATTGTAGGCGGTTTTTTTTGACGAGTCTTCGGAAAACTTTATAGCCGATCCCGAAATAATCGGGACAAGTTGTGTCAGATGGTCTCACCTAAGGCGAGATGTGTTTGGGCTGTGGCACCTGTCTGCCGGCAGGCAAGCTCGGCTTCGATTTGTGCAAAATCTCTGAATCAGCAAATGCCTGTAGCGGCGAACAAATTAGCAAAAAACTTTTTGGCTACGAACAACGTCGAGTCCACCATGCCACACATCTCCTTTAAAGCGAAGTTATAAGGTGAGACATCGGCTGCGAAGTGCTAAATTGTGAAGACTCGGACGGGGAAAAAAGATGAATTGGAAGAACGGCCTATTCTTGGCAGACTGGCATTACATTCATTTCAATTGGGCTTTAAAGACATTGATGGAAGAACTATTGAACTGGAAGCGGAACTTCCAAAAGATATGCGTGCAACATTGCAGCAATTGAGGAAAAGGAAGAAACCCCTGTCCCCTAAAGGGGGACTTTAGTGCAAATAGCTTCTCAATTTTTGAATCTTAGAGTTTATAATTTATATTTTCAGGATAATTTTTATGAAATCATTAGTAACAATTATAACTCTTTTTTTCTTTCACACTTTGTTAGGACAGACAAAGACCTTTAACAATGTGACTTTCGCAAATGGTGATACTTCTTTTTGGTACAAATATCAAAATATAGTCATCGACGGTTTATCCCTGACAAGACTTGATACTTCCTCATCAGATTCTTATTTTAGAATTTGGAAAGCAAATCAAGTACTTGACATATGGAAAACTAATAACAATACATTCTCTGGTAAATTAACTTCTTGGGCGACTGAACAGACTCCAGCAAAAGAAAAGCCAACTGACAGAATATTAATTGATAAAAAAATATTACAGAGCGATACAATAAAGCAAATACTCAAATTAATAGAGAAGACTGAAATTTTAAATCTACCGACTGACGACTCTATTAAAGGCTGGAAACATGGTTTCGACGGCATAACATACATAATAGAATTTGCAACGAAAAGCAATTACAACTTTAAAACTTATTGGACACCTAAAGCACAGGATTCTACATTAACTGAGGCTAGGTTTATCCAATCATTTGTTGATACCATTTTTCAATTATCAAATAGCTTAAAAATTTGGAAAGACTTCGAAAAGCTAATCCCATACGAATGTTATAATGTAGGAGGAACAATAATATGCAGAGTTCTTACCAAGAAACAAAAAAGACAATTTGTAAAAGAACGTAAAAAGTACCGGCAACAAGATGTTTTGTATCAACAAAACTGATTTTTAAAATCACTTCCTAATTTCCCAACGCCTGCAAAATATCATTCAATATATCTTCTGCATTTTCCAATCCCACCGAAATACGAATCAAACCATCTGTAATACCTACGGCTGCTCTTTCTTCCAGAGTTAATTTTGAATGTGTTGTTGATGCAGGATGCGAAGCGATGGTGCGGCTATCACCCAAGTTATTGGTCATCGAAATCATCTGCAAACTGTTCAGGAAATTTCTTCCGGCCTCTATGCCACCTTTCATTTCAAACGTTACAATACCGCCGCCATTACTCATCTGCTTTTTTGCAATCGAATATTGCGGATGCGTTTCTAAAAATGGATATTTTACTGAGCTGAGTTTTGCATGACCGTTTAATGATTTGGCCAGTTGCAATGCACTTACAGCATGTCGTTCCATTCGTATAAATAATGTTTCCAAGCTCTTTGATAACACCCATGCATTAAAAGGACTCATGGATGGCCCAGTGTTCCGAATAAAAAGATATAGCGGTTGTATCAGTTCTTTTTTACCAACTACTACTCCGCCTAACACCCTTCCTTGACCGTCAATAAATTTTGTAGCGGAATGCACAACAAGGTCGGCACCGAATTTTATGGGTTGCTGTACTGCCGGTGTTGCAAAGCAATTATCCACCACCAATAAAATGTTGTGCTGCTTGCAAATATTTGATAAGGCGTCCATATCAATAATGTCCAACCCCGGATTACTCGGCGTTTCAACATACAGCATTTTTGTATTGGGTTTTACCAATGCCTCAACCGTTTCGGGTTTGTTCATATCAAAGTAGGAATACTCAATTCCCCACTTGGGCAAATATTTTGTAAGAATAGTATGGGTGGAACCGAACACGGCCGATGCAGAAATAATATGGTCGCCTTTGCTAAGGAAAGTCATGAACGTTGCAAAGATGGCCGCCATACCTGTGCCGGTAGCTACTCCGTCTTCTGCTCCTTCAAGAGACGCAATCTTCTTAATAAATTCATCAACAGTTGGATTAGAAAAACGGGAATAAATATTTACATCCAGTGTATCATCTGAAAAAGCAGCCGCCATTTCTTCCGCTGAATCATAGGTAAAACTGCTGGTCAAAAAAAGTGGAGTTGAATGTTCTTTTTCTCCTGTCTGCTTTGTCTGAATTCTTACCGCATTTGTTTCCGGATGATTTGCCATGCTAATTACCCAATGTTTAATTGAAGCAAATATACATCTGACAGTTTTTTGTTGGCAAATTGATTGCAAGTAAAAACAACCTTACGCCAAAGAAACATTTCTATTGCTTTATAATTACCTTAGTCAAGATCCGGCTGAGGCGTATATCGCAAATAAGGTTTTACCACTTTTACTCCTTTTGGAAATTTCTTAATGGCATCTTCTGTGGAAACAGCTGGTATCACTATTACATCTTCACCGGCATTCCAGTTGGCAGGAGTTGCTACACTGTACTTGGCAGTTAATTGCAATGAATCAATTACCCTCAATACTTCAAAAAAATTTCTGCCGGTGGAGGCAGGATAAGTAAT
>JBBSJN010000144.1:0-8199 GCA_038257235.1 Chitinophagales bacterium | reverse complement strand
TTTTTTATTAATACTAATTATCTCATTATCTTTCGATACTTAGTATCTTTGATTTCTAATTTACATGATTATGATACAATCTACATTATTGGGTGTGCTGGGTACTAACGAGATTATCATCATCCTCGTTATCGTTTTACTTTTATTCGGAGGTAAAAAAATACCTGAACTGATGCGTGGATTAGGTAAAGGTGTCCGTGAATTTAATGATGCCAAAACCAATGTGAAGAAAGAGATCGAGGAAAGTGCAAACGATGTAAAAAACACTGTAAAAGAATAATCTTCTATTGACTTTTTCTTACGCTAAAGCCATCGCTTTTGTTTGAGTTCACTTCTATTGAGCAATATCATGCCCAATTGCAGGAAGGAAATGTAACCATTTTACAAACAGTTGAGCATTACCTGAAACGCATAGATGAAACAAAACATCTCAATGCTTTTATTGAGGTGTACACCAATGAGGTTTTACAGAAGGCTAATGAACTTGACGAAAAAAGAAAATCCGGTCAGCCAATTGGAAAGCTGCATGGTATCATTATTGGGTTGAAAGATGTTATCTGTTATAAAGACCATCAGGTATCTGCTTCTTCAAATATTCTTAAAAAATTTACTTCCATCTATTCTGCAACGGCTGTTGAAAGGTTGCTTGCAGAAGAAGCCATCATCATTGGTAATCTGAATTGCGATGAGTTTGCAATGGGCTCTACCAATGAAAACTCTGCTTATGGAAAAGTGCTGAATGCATTGGACGAATCAAGAGTGCCCGGCGGATCTTCGGGCGGTTCTGCAGTAGCTGTTCAGGCTGGATGCTGTATGGTTTCTCTGGGTAGTGATACCGGAGGCTCTGTTCGGCAACCGGCAGATTTCTGTGGAATAGTAGGCTTAAAACCAACCTACGGAAGAATTTCCCGCTATGGCCTTATTGCTTACGCATCTTCATTTGATCAGATAGGCATCTTTGGTAACAACATTCCTGATGTTGCACTTTTACTGGAAGTTATGGCTGGCGCCGATGAGTTTGACAGCACCGTTTCTCACAAAGAGGTTCCTGCTTATTCGAAAATATTTTTAACCGATAAAAAATATCGCTTCGCTTATTTTGAAAAAGCTTTATCACATCCCGGTCTTGACCCCGAAATAAGTGCTGCCCTTAAAAAAAAGATTGAAAGCATCAAACATGAAGGTCATACTGCAGAGGCTGTAACCTTTGATCTGCTTGATTATATTGTACCTGCCTATTATGTACTCACCACAGCAGAAGCTTCGTCAAATCTTTCCAGGTTCGATGGAATAAAATTTGGTTATCGTTCTACTGCGCCTGGAGTAGAACTGACAGAATTCTATAAACAAAGCAGGTCGGCAGGATTTGGCAAAGAAGTAAAAAGAAGGATCATGCTTGGCACTTTTGTACTTAGTGCTGGATTTTATGATGCTTACTTTACCCGGGCACAAAAAGTTAGAAATTTGTTAAATGACAATATTGAATTGATTTTCAAGGAGTTTGACTTCATTTTACTCCCCACTTCGCCAGTTACGGCTTTTAAGGCTGGTGAAAAAATGGACGACCCCATCGCCATGTATCTGGCTGATATCTATACAGTAATAGCCAATCTGGCCGGAATACCCGCCATTTCTCTCCCACTCTTCAAACACAGCAATAACATGCCGTTTGGCCTCCAGGTGATGTCAAACCGTTTTAATGAAGTATCTTTGCTGCGCATTTCACATCGCCTGTTAGCAGGAAAATGATTTTAAAACGTTAATTATCAATAGGTTTGAGAAAATTAAAACAAATAGCTGTAATGAGTGTCGCGGGGTTTTTGTTGGTACAGGTGGCCAGAGCTGCCGGTATTCAGCCGGACATCAGCAGCGAAGCTGTTTTAAGTGACACAACAGTAAACAAAGATTCCCTACACCAAAATGATATAACCCGAAATGATCCCAAAAAGGATTTTAAAAACCTTTTTACAACGGCAGTTTTTGGTGACGGTGTAACCGGAGCCAAATTAAATCCAATGGCGATCAGTTTTGTTCAAAATTATATATCAAAGAACAAAAAAGGTTTTGAGAATATGAAAGATTGGGCAAAACCCAAGCTGGATATGATGGATGCAATCCTTACACAGCATGGATTGCCCGGCGAATTGAAATACCTGGCTGTAATTGAATCTGGTTTAAAATATAACATGATATCCAGATCCGGTGCTGTTGGTCCCTGGGCATTTATGCCTGCAGCTGCTCAGGAGTACGGCCTTAGAATCAACCAGGGTAAAGACGAAAGATTAGACTATATCAAAAGTACTCATGCCGCCGCCAGATTGCTGACAGATTTCTATGCTAAGTATGGCGATTGGTTATTGGTAATTGCTGCTTATAATAGCGGACCCGGAAACGTTCAAAAAGCCATCCGGAAAAGTGGTGGTAGCAAAGATTTCTGGACGATCCAAAATTATCTGCCGAACGAAACGATGAATCATGTAAAGAAATTCATCGGAGTTCATTATATTTTTGAAGGCGAAGGAGGAATTACGACAGTTACTAAAAGCGAATTGAAAGACCTTGTTTTGAATTCAGGATCTAACCTAAAAGAGGAAGAACTTAACTCTTCTACTTCTTATAAAGTAAAAGGCCGGTTCATTTCTTCTGTCATTTTGAAATACATTGATATGGATATGGCAGCCTTTAACCGCTATAATCCCAACTTTGATAACGAGATTGCTCTTAATGGTAAATATGAACTTCGTTTACCGACACAAAAGATGAACATTTTTGTTGCCAAGAGGTATCAGATTCTCGATGAGAGTATAACCGAGTTGCTCAAATCAACCGGTACAAAGTAATCAGCAGTTCTTATTCCAGCACATTTTTCATTGCTGCTGCTTTCATTAAACATTCTTCCCATTCTTTTTCCGGATCGCTGTAAAAAGTAATACCTGATCCTGCTGGAAGTGAAAGATATTTTGCAAAAGCATTATACAGGATGCTTCTTATCACTACATTAAAATCAAAATCGCCTTGCGGATTTATATAGCCAACAGCACCAGAAAAAATTCCCCGTTTTGTTTGCTCATACGTTTCAATAAGTTCCATTACTCTCTTTTTCGGTGCACCAGTCATAGAACCCATTGGAAAAGTAGCTCTGATAATTTCAGAAAAGGACATTCCCTTTTTTAATGTTCCACTGACTGTTGAGATCATTTGGTGAACCTGCGGAAACGAGTAAATCCCATATAACTCATCCACCTTCACGGAGCCCTCCTCACAAATTTTTGCCAGATCATTTCTTACAAGGTCAACCACCATTACATTTTCTGACCGGTCTTTTGCACTATTGAATAAATCCAGGCGGCTGATTCCATCTTTCTCATCATTATCTCTTATTCTCATTGATGTTCCCTTAATGGGTTGGGAAAGAATATTACTTCCGGTTTTCTTAATGTATCGTTCGGGGCTTGCACAAATCAACCACTGATCATTCATTCTGTATAAAGCCGAAAACGGATTGGGTGAAACTTTACTCAGCTTTTGATATACATCAACAGGATTGACAATTGCATTGGTGGCATAAAACTCCTGGCAGAAATTTATTTCATAACAATCTCCACGAACAATATGTTGCTGCAATTCTTTAATGGTGGATTCGTATTCACTTTTCGAAAGCCTGCTTTCAATCTTCAGTAGATTTTCATATGACTGAATAACCTCGTCAATATTTGCTTCCGATATAGTTTTAAAAATTGCTTCAGGATCTTTAGCCTCTATAAAAATTTCTTTCTCGGATAGTTTAATAACAACTTCCGGTTCGAAAAAAAACAAATCAGGGAACTTAATGTATTCAGCATTAGCTGATGAAAGTTTTTCGATTTCATTTTTTAAATCATAGCCGAGGTGGCCAAACAACCAAGAATTTTTGTCATCAATAAAGTTTTGTAATTGTTCCAAAGCAGTTCCAGCATCTAAGCTAATACTTCTTCTAACACCTGCTGCCAATAAGCATTCCACAGCATGTGGCTTTGTCTGATAATGATGATTATCCAAAAAACAAAAAGTGCCAAACTGTTTTGCCCAGTTCAGCACTTTTTTCTTCGTCAGTTCAAAATCACTTATAGCGAAAATGCAGTTAGTAATGGTTGTGTTATTCAATTTATACCGATTGGAAATATAATTTAGTCCAAAGTCGCTTTTTTGATCGGCATTATACGTTTACTAAAACAATTAGGGCTTTAATGGATGAAATACTTATTCACTTTGGTACAACCTGAACATTACTGTTCTATTAATAATCATCGTCTTCTTCATCATCGTCAAAATCATCTTTATCATCAAAAAGGTCTTTAAATTCGTCATCCACTTTAAAGTCATCATCGTCGGCAGCTTTTTTTCCAGCTTTTTTCCCTTTAGATGATGGTGTGTCGAACTCTTCAAAATCGGGATCCCATTCTTCTTCCTCTGCTTCAGGCTTTTCCCAATCATCTTTTTCATCGGCAGCGTCATCATCATCATCGTCGTCATCTTTGCCTTTTTTAGATGCAGCTTTTCCGCCTTTCTTGGAAGGCTTTACTTCCTCCTCGTCTAAAAGATCATCATCATCATCTTCCTCATCCTTAGCAGGTTTAGAAGATGGTTTTTTTGCTGCAGCTTTTTCAGAAGCTGAATTAGTTTCTTCAGAAGTCTTACTTCCTTTTTCCGGTTTAATTGCCATAGTCTTTGCAGGATTATTATTGTAAAATTTCAGCGAAGTTTTTAATTCGCCAAATTTTTAGTCGACTTTTTTTTGTTTTCTATTAAACGTAAAGATTAATTCACTTCAATTATCTGGTCTCTTCCCGGCCCATTCGAGATATAATGAATATTTACTCCAAGATAACCGTTGATAAAGTTAATATACTCTTTCATAGTATCAGGCAAATTACTATACAAATTCGCTGCACTGCTGGAAGTCTTCCAGCCCGGAAAACTTTTATATACAGGAACTGGTTTTGTTCGTTCCATTTGCAAAGGCATTTGCCTTGTATTTGTGCCATCTATATTATAATCGGTGCAAACCTGTAATTCTTTGAAAGTATCTAATACATCCGCCTTGGTCATTACAATTTTAGTAACGCCGTTGATCATACAGGCAAAATTTAAAGCTACCAGGTCAATCCAGCCACAGCGTCTTGGGCGGCCGGTGGTGGCACCAAATTCACTTCCAAGTTTCCTGAGCTCTTCGCCAGTTGCGTCTTCCAGTTCTGTAGGAAAAGGGCCGCTCCCCACCCTGGTACAATAAGCCTTGGTAATTCCAATTACATCACGGATCTGCTGTGGCGCAATGCCCAGGCCGCTACAAACACCAGCAGATGTTGTGTTTGAAGATGTAACAAACGGGAATGTGCCAAAATCAATATCCAGCATGGTGCCTTGTGCTCCTTCAGCTAAAATTCTCTTTCCGGCTTTTATCCTTTCATTGATGAAATATTCGCCATTAACAATGTTTAATTGTTTTAAAAATTCCAGTGCCTCAAAAAATTCCTGTTCCCAGGCAGTAATGTCTTCCTGAAAATTATAATTGTCCAACAACTGCTGATGTTTTGCTTTCAGCTTGTTATAAAGACTTTTAAAATCCTTATCCAGCAAATCCCCAACCCGTAAACCATTGCGGCCGGTTTTATCCATATAAGCCGGTCCGATACCTTTTAAAGTCGAACCGATTTTTTCATTTCCTTTTGATAATTCTGCCGCTTTATCCAAAGCCCTGTGTGTGGGAAGAATCAGATGTGTTCTTTCAGCAATAAAAAGATTTTTCTTCAGATCAACACCAAATGAAGAAACCAAATCACATTCCTTTTTTAGTGTAATAGGATCCAGCACCACTCCATTACCGATAAGATTTGTAATGCCTTGGTGAAAAACACCGGAAGGTATCTGGTGAAGTACTACTTTTTTATCGTTAACATATAAAGTGTGCCCGGCATTAGGACCACCCTGAAAACGGGCAACTACATCATAATCTTTAGCAAAAAAATCAACAATTTTTCCTTTTCCTTCATCGCCCCACTGGAGGCCGAGTATTACATCTACCATGCTGCTTTTATTATTTCTCCCTTCTTATTTGAAAAGGGAAATTGTGTGCAGCAAAAATAAGGGTTCACAAAAAAGCTACCGAATTAAATACTGTAGCTGTGTATAAGCCAATATTGCTGTTGATATTCTTATTATGAAATCAGGATTCTTATCGTAGTAACGTAACTGTCCCTTTTTTGGTAATTACTCTATTTTCATTAGTTATTACTTCAATCATCCACACATACACCCCTGAAGCCTGTTGAGTACTATTGAATTTTCCGTCCCAACCATCATGCAAAGTTTTTGTCTGGTACAGTAGTTGACCCCAGCGATTAAACACACGGAAATAATTCAGCGATTTAATTCCAACAGGTACGGGTAAGAACCTATCATTTCTTCCATCGCCATTAGGTGTAAATGCAGTTGGCACATAAATATCAGGTCCTTTATACACTCTTACAGTAACATAGCCCTCACCTTTACATCCTGCAACAGTTGAAGTAATTATCTGGTATTGTGTTACTTCTCCGTTAGCACCTAACGTAACGGCAGGATTCGAAATCAACGGATCGTTCAATCCTTTGGATGGCGTCCAAACATAGTTGATTACATCCGAGTCGTTTGGAATAGCCAGGAGTTGAATCTTATCTCCACTATAACCAATCGTATCGTAAGGAAATGTTGTTACTTTAATCGGCGGTGTCACATCTACATACACTTCGTCGGTTGTAAGCGAAGAACAACCATTCGCATCTGACAGGATTGACAAAGTATAAGTAATATCTCTTGTTGCCGTAGTTACGGGATTTGCAATTGTTGCACTGTTCAAGTATGTATCCGGCGTCCATTGATATTGTGTGCCACCAGATGCCTGCAGTTGATAGGTTTGTCCATAACAAATATATCCATCGGCTCCGGCATCAGGTATTGGCGCCTCATTTACATTTACAATCACAATATCATCAACACTGCATCTTCCCAGCGTTGCCGTTACGGTGTATTGCGTAGTAACTGTTGGGTTAGCAACAGGATTAGGAATAGTAGCATTGCTTAATCCGGTTGCCGGCGACCAGCTATATTGCGCAGCATTCGAAATTAATTCCAACTGCGTGGAAGCTCCTTCACAAATTACTGCATCGGTTTGTGGTGTCATGGTGAAATTATTTCCCAATGCAACAGTAGTTGGAAATGAAGTAGTACAACCTTTACTATCCCGTACAGTTATTGTAAAACTACCCGGACCTGTATTAAATATATTGCTTGCCTGCCAGATTGTTCCATTGTCAATTGAATATTCATAACCTGCATTTCCACCAGCTGCTGCTACGTCTATAATTCCATCATCGCCACCATCACAACTGGCTGGACTATTGGCCGAACTTGCAGTTAATGCCGCTGGTTCGGTAACGGTAACAGATTGTGTTGTCGTACAATTATTAGCATCACGAATAATAACGGTATATGCATTGGCAGTAACATTAAAAATATTGCTTCCTTGCCAGTTAGTTCCTCCATTAATCGAGTATTGATATGGCGTTATGCCTCCTGCAGAATTAATTGTTATGGTACCATTGCTTTCTCCATTGCAAACCACAGGAGTAAATGAAGATGAAGCTGATAAAACAAGTGGTTCGGCTACGGTGATTGATAAACTTCCCTGACATCCGTTACCTTCCCTGAAGAAAACGGTATAAGTATTTGCTGCCAGCCCATTAAACACATTACTTGTTTGCCATGTTGTTCCATCCAAAGAAAATTCGAATGGAGCAGTACCAACGGTTGGTTGGGTAACTGTAATTGTGCCTGTAGCACCTCCATTACACAATGCATCTGTTTTAGCAGCAGTTGTTGCAATCGGTGGGCCATTTGTAACATTTACCTGAATCAGATCTGTTGTACAGCCGTTTACATCATAGGCTCTTACCGTATGCAGACCGGGGCTTACATTAAAAAAAGTATACGGCGCTGCTCCGGCTACAGGAGTGCCGCCATCCAATGAAAAAGAGTAAGGTGCAACACCAGTTGGGTTAATAATTATAGATCCATTATTTACACCGCTGCAGGTAGTTGGACTTGGACTTACAATAGCTGGCATCAATAATTTATTGATCGTTATGGTATCATCAATTATAACAGATTGAGTTGGGGTTAAAC
>JBBSJN010000143.1:0-8300 GCA_038257235.1 Chitinophagales bacterium | reverse complement strand
GATTTGCCACAGGTAAAAAATATCAATTACATGATGGCTGTCTGGCTGCAATCCACATTAAGACAGAAAAAAGCAGATGATGTTTTGTATTACCGGGATAATATCCTCACTGAATTCCCCAGGGCAAATTTGTTTATTGTAACCAAAGAAAATGTATTAGTTACTCCTGCTGAAAATATTTTATTTGGCGTTACTCGTAAAAAATTGATGGAACTGGCGAAAGATTTTATTAAAGTAGAAGAAAGAAATATTTCGAAAGAAGAACTCTATAATTCCTCAGAAGCTTTCATGAGCAGTACAACTAAAAGGATTTTACCAATAATTAAAGCTGATGGAAAAGAAATTGGTGATGGTCATCCAGGAAAAATTACAAAAGAATTTTATAAAAAATTTCTTTCGTTGGAGAAATAGCCTTGCTTAGAATTTGCGTTTATAAAAATATCCGGGCCGTAAATACTGTATGCCATCCTTAGTATAAAATCTTGTGGGCTGTTGTACAAAATTTCCATTAACATCATTTCCCTGCACTTCAAAATGTAAATGTGGGAAAGCAGAGTAGCCGGTATTGCCGCTTAATCCGATTAGCTGCCCTGTTTTCACCGTGTCGCCAACATTCACTAGCACACCATTTTTTTGAAAATGCCAGTAGCTGGCAACCGAACGATCCCCATGTTGAATAAAAATATAATTGCCGTCTGATAGGTTTTCCGGCTTTAAACCTCCTTTGTCTGAATCCTCCCTGATGGCAGTTACAATTCCATTTCTTGCTGCGCAAATTTTTGTTCCGTTCCTCATTTTAAAATCCAAAGCTTTCTCTCCTTTATGACTGAACATGCTTTCATAGCCCTGTATCAGAAATACTTTTTTCTTTACTTCAAAAGGTAAAGTATAGATATAGCTGCTGTCATCTTTAAATTTTCCGTTCTTTAAATCATTAACTGAATATAATTGCTGGGAATAGCTGGTATTAAAAATAGCACTCAGAAAAAAGATTACTATTAATTTCATAATTGAAAACTATTTGATATTAATCATGTTTCTCGACAGGCATGGGCTGTGAGTTGGTGGCCTCACCCTTTCGGGGGAGGTCGGGAGTGGGCTTTATTTTTTACTTTAATGATTTCTGCAGCAATACTCACTGCTATCTCTTCCGGAGTCTGGCTTTTAATATCCAGGCCAATGGGTGTGTGAATGCGTTGCAATACTGATTCGCTTATTCCTTCCTTCCTGTAGTCGTCAAACAGCTTTTCCATTTTCTTTTTACTACCCAGCACACCCATATATTTGAATTCTTTATTCAATAATGCTTTCAATGCAATATCATCGGTGCGATAACCAAAAGTCATGATGACAACATAATGGTTTGTACCAGCTGGAATTTTCTCATTTAATGCTGCATAATCATTCACAAAATGCTTTTCATGCACATCTTCATTTTCCAGCATTGTTTTCAGATTTTTCCGGTCATCATATACCTGGACATAAAAATCCATTGTTCGCATCAGCTTTGAAAAAGCAAGGGAACAGTGGCCACCACCAATGATAAAAAGCTTGTTTTTATAACCTGTCTTTTCTTTATAAACCCAATTGTCTTCTGATAGAAAACTAAATTCAAAATCCTTTTCAGGAATTGCATCTGAAAACTGAATGCCCTCGGTAGAAAGTATCAATGTTCCGTTTTTACTTTCTTCCAGTGATTGAATAATTTTTTGAACTGTATTCAAATCTTTCTTCTGCACCGGATATAAAAGAATAGTTTGTTCACCAGAGCAAATCATACCGCTTTGATTATTGGCTGCCGATTTATCATGAACCTGTTTTTTCACTCCCGACTCATGACTCCCGACTTTCAACTTCTCTCTTGCCATTTCCACAAACTTGTGCTCCATAATTCCTCCACCAATAGAGCCTTCCATCCTGAGCGGAGTCGAAGGACCTTCATTTGCAACTGACATAAAAAACCCCTGGCGGCCAGGACTGCTGCCCTTGCTTTCCAATACATATAAAAGCATTACAGGAATATTATCAGACAAGCTTTTATAAATTAGTTTCCAGATATGGAAGTTTTTTTGCATAGGAAATTTTCTAACTCCCCTTTAGGCCCGCCCGCCTGCCCGATCTGATCATTCAGGCGGGGATGGTTCGGTCGGACGGGGGCTGGGGGTATAAACTCATCAACACTTTTTCCGGAGTCATCGGCGCATCAAAAGGAATATCAGTTGACGGATTAAAAGCTTTCACTGCATTATGTAATGCAAAGTAAGCTCCGATTCCATACATCAGCGGCGGCTCACCAACAGCTTTGCTTCTGAAAATAGCCAGGTTATCTTTTTCAGTTGATAAAGGATGTATCGTTATTTCTTTTGGTACTGAATAAATATCCGGCACTTTGTAAGTACTCAATGCATTGCTGCGGAGTTTTCCTTCTTTATCATATACAATTTCTTCTATTGTCATCCAGCCGATGCCTTGCACTATGCCGCCTTCACATTGCCCCATGTCAATCATGGTATTCATGCTTTTTCCAAAATCATGTACCACTTTTACTGCATCCACTTCATAAATACCACGGATGCAATCAATAGTAACAGTTGTAATGGAAGTGCCATATACATGATAAGCAAACGGGTGTCCTTTTTCTTTGGTCGCATCAAAATGAATACCCGGTGGTGTGTAATGTGCATGTTCTGACAAACTGATGCGTTTTACATAAGCGGCCATTACCAGCTTCTTCCAATCCCAATCAGTTTTTTTGCCAGCCGCAAAAACAAATTCATCTTTTATCTCAATTGATTCGGCCGGGGCATTTAATTCTTCAGCAGCAACCGATTTTAGTCTTTCTAAAATAATATTACAGGCAATCTCTGTTGCCTTACCATTAAGATCTGCCGTTGAGCTGGCTGCAGAGGGTGATGTATTAGCAATGCGATACGTATTGGTTGTGTTGATCTTCACTCTGGAAGCATCTATTGAAAAAACATGGGTGGCAACCTGCAACATTTTTGTATTTACTCCCTGCCCCATTTCCACAGCACCGGTACTTACCCCAACACTGCCATCGGTATAAACATGCACCAGCGACCTTGCCTGGTTCATTAATGTTTTGGTAAAAGAGATACCAAAGCAAATTGGCATTAATGCAATTCCTTTTTTAAAATTTTTATGAGAAGCATTAAAATCATCAACTTCTTTTTGTAGTTGTTTGATATTATAGAGCTCATCCGTTTTATTCCAGCATTCATGGGCTTCACTCACTGCAATTTGTCCGTAAGGGAATTCATCACCGGTTTGTAATAAATTTCTCTGCTGAATTACTGTAGCAGAAATTTTTAAATTTTCTGCTGCTTTCGCAATGGCTGATTCTATCACAAACATTCCCTGCGGACCGCCAAATCCTCGAAAAGCTGTATTGGGTGGGAGATTTGTTCTGCAACAAAAAGCCGTTGCTTTTACATTCGGAATAAAATAAGTGTTGTTGCAATGAAACAAAGTTCTTTCCATTACCGCAGGAGAAAGATCTGCTGCAGCTCCTGCATTCTGATAAAATGTTGCTTCGTAGGCGAGGATCTTTAACTCTTTACTCAATCCGATTTTAAAATCAGAAGAATAAGGATGCCGTTTACCTGTCATCCGCATATCTTCCATACGATCCAGAGAATATTTTACCGGTTTCTTTAAATGATAAGCTGCCAATGCACAAAGTACCGCCCATGTTGTTGCCTGATCTTCCTTGCCACCAAAGCCACCACCCAATCTGGTAGTATCCACTTCCACCTGGTTCATAGGAAGATTCAATACTCTTGCTGCTGTTCGTTGCACTGCTGTTGGTCCTTGTGTGGAAGAATAAATTCTGATGGCGCCATTTTCCTGTGGCACGGCATAAGCCCCCTGTGTTTCGATATATAGGTGCTCTTGCCCGTTGGTTTCAGCTTTTCCTTCAAAAATATATTCGCATTGATTCCATGCATTGGTTGTATCACCCAATTGAAATGTTCTTGGAGGAATAATTAGTTCTCCTTTTTCTTTCGCTTCTCTCGGATCAGTAATGATTGGCAACGGATCAATTTCTATTTTAATTTTTTTTACTGCTGCTCTTGCTGCTTCGTCTGAAGTCGCCACAACCAATGCAACAGGCATTCCGCAAAAATGAACATGAGTATTGGCTAATAATTCTTCATCAGGAATAATACCGCCGATCTGGTTTTCTCCGGGAATATCAGCAGCAGTAAAAATCTGCACAACACCGGGCATCGCTGCTGCTTCAGCACTATCCAGCGATTTTATTTTTCCATGCGCCACAGGCGAATCAAATGCTACTGCAAATAACGTCCCGTTCGTCATCGGTATATCATCAAGATAAACCGACTCGCCTCTTACATGTGTATATGAATCTATATTTAACCCCTCCCGACCTCCCCTAAAGGGAGAGGCCACCATTTCACTTACCTCGTTTTTCAAATATTTTTTTTTCATTCCAGCATTTAAATAAACTCAAAAAAATGATTTTGTAATCACTACATAAATCAGTAATGGTGTCATAGGTCTAAGTTCTCTCTTTAGGGAGACAGAGGATATGACTTTTTATCAATTGCCCCAGCAATAATGTTTTATACTCCTTTGTTCCCCTTGCATCACTAATTGGCGAAATTTCTGTTTGCATGATTGTAATTGCCTCATCTATTATTTCTTCACTCACTTTCTTTCCTTGCAGAAATTCGGAAGTCTTCTCAAGAAACAATGGTATCGGTCCCACACCACCTGCGGATAAGCCTGCATGCTCAATTACACTTCCGTTCATTTTTAAATGAATCGCTGTATTTACACTAGCAATATCCAGGTGCGTCCGTTTACTTACTTTTTCAAAATTGAAATAAGAATTCTTATCTGGTAATTCAAATGAAATTGTATTAATAATTTCATCTGGCTTTTTATCAAGCTGCTTATATCCTTTATAAAATTTCCTTAGCGGAACTGTTCGTAAGCCTCCTCCTTTGGAGGAGGTTTGGAGGAGGTCTATCTCCGCATTCAACGCCAAAAAGAAAATTGTAAAATCACCGATAGGTGAAGCATTGATAAAATTTCCTGCAATCGTTGCCATATTTCTTATCGGTGTGGAGGAAATCAATTTAGCATATTGCTGAAATGAAGGAAACGCTTTATTGATAACTGAGGAAGCCATCAGATCACTAACTGTTACCGAAGCCCCCAAAAAACAATTGTTTCCATCTTGGGTAACATTATTCAATTCGGGATGATCAAATACATAGTGGTTATCCGCATAAACCATTTCTTCATGTTTCTGAACATAGAGATCAGTTCCGCCGCCAACAATGGTCAATGGAGAATGGTCAATAGTGAGTTCGGCAGCTTTTAACTTGTTTAATCGTTCTCTAATTCCAGAAAAATATTCCGGCAGGATTTTATTTTTCGTTACAAACTCAATCGAATCACCTCCCTTTTTTTCTTTTGTAATTGCTGCTATTTTATTCGCAGCCCTTTCAATTGATTTATAACCAGTACAGCGGCAGATATTTCCATCTATAGCTGCAATTGCATTTTCACTTTTATCGCTTAAACAAAACCCAGCCAGGGAAACCACAAAACCCGGTGTGCAGAATCCGCATTGTGTAGCACCTTCATCGGCCATTGCCTGTTGTATAGGATTTAGTGTAGTGGGGAAATTAATTCCTTCTATCGTTACAATATGTTTTCCATTTGCATTGGCTATTGGCATCAGGCAACTCGTCATGGATTCATATTCTAGCTTATCATTTATGATTTCACCAACCAAAACCGTACATGCTCCACAATCACCTTCACGGCAACCAATCTTTGTTCCCATCAGGTGTTGATGATAGCGGATAAAATCCAGCATCGTCATTCCGGCTGGCATATCGGTATCAATCGTTTTATCGTTGAGAATAAACTGTAGCAAGGTATCTTTAGAATTAGTTTTTAAAGTTAGTATAATTGATGGAAAAGGTTAGCCACAGATTTCACGGATTTGGAAAGATTAATTTATCTAAGAAAGAAAAGTTGCAAAAAGAATTAAAAGATAAAGATGCAGTAGTTAACAATTCCCCTTTAGAGCCTGTCCCGATTTTTCGGGAGGTTAGGGGTATCTATTACAGACTTATTGCTCTCTGGGTGCTATGCGAAGCTATGCTTGGTGGCATCATTCATGGATTAAAAATTCCTGTGTCTGGTTTGTTTGTCGGCAGCTCTGCTGTTATCTGTATTTGTCTCATAGCCTGGTATGTGCCGCAAAAAGGTGCTATCATAAAAGCAACGATCATAGTTGCCATATTTAAAATGATGTTGAGTCCGCAGGCGCCTCCCCCTGCATACATTGCTGTTTTCTTCCAGGGAGTTTGCGGCGAACTATTATTTTTCCGCAACAGAAAATTTTATAAGCTTTCTTGTATTCTTCTGGCTGTAGTATCGTTACTGGAGTCGGGTCTTCAAAGACTTCTTGTCCTTACAATAGTTTATGGCAACGATCTCTGGAAAGTGATCAATGATTTCATCAACGGGTTAACAAAGCAAAAGGTTTCAACAAACTACAGCTTACTCATTGGCTCTGCTTACGTATTACTTCACCTGCTCACAGGTTTATTAGTAGGTTTATGGGCTTCCGTTTTGCCAAAGCGAATTGAAAACTGGAGCCGGCAAAAAGAACTTCGTATTGAAATATCAGAAGATGAACTAACAACGATCCCGTCCACTGCTAAAAAAAGAAAGCGATTAAAGGCAGGGCTTTTCATTGTCTGGATATTATTGATTGGCCTATATGCTCAATCCTATTTTAATATTGGAAAACCATTGCTCCCTTCTCCTATTGCCTTAAAAATAGTTGTACGGTCTATAATTATTGTATTAAGCTGGATATTTTTGATCGGCCCATTACTAAAGCTATTATTACATCGTTGGTTACAAAAGGAAAGATCAAGATTACAGCAGGAAATAAAGGAAGTACTGCAGCTGTTACCCGCCACACAACAACTGATTGCGCAAAGCTGGAAACGGTCCGCCAATTTCAAAGGATGGATACGAATAAAAACTGTAATCAAAATAGTTCTGACGAACGCATTAAACACAGAGCTAAATAATCCTCTTCCCGCCTTACCTTCTTCCCGGCAAAAAATTTATATCCTTACTGCTCCCATTCAATCCGGCAAAACAACTTCGTTGCTCAATTGGTCAGAAAAAAGAAATGATGTGTATGGAATACTCACACCAGTTGTAAACGGAAAAAGAGTTTTCATGAATGCACATACCAAAGAACAGTTTCCGATGGAAGCAGCAACTGGAGAAAAAGAAACTCTAACCGTCGGACGATTTAAATTTAGTGAAACTGGTTTTGAAAAAGCCATACAAATTATACGAGAACCTATTCCAAAAGATAGTTGGCTTATTATCGATGAAATAGGCCCATTGGAAATAAAAGGTGAGGGATTCAGTAGTATCGTCAAAAAAGTTCTTACTGATAGAAATGATAAAACACTTTTAATAGTACGGGAAGGATTATCAAATGAAGTAAAAACTTATTTTTCGATAAGCGAAGCTGTTGTTATTACTGAAACAAAAAAGCTGCCCGATTAAAAGCAGCTTCAAATTATTTACGCCAGACTTGCTTACTCTAGACTAAAAACTCCCGACTTTACAAAGTCGCCATATCAATCACAAACCTATACTTTACGTCACTTTTTTCTAATCTTTCATAAGCAGTATTAATATCCTTCATCGCTATTAGTTCGATATCACTTACAATATTATGTTCGGCACAAAAATCAAGCATCTCTTGTGTTTCCTGGATGCCACCAATTAATGAGCCGGCAATACTCTTACGACCAAACACTAAATTAAATGCCGGTATTTGAGCCGGTGTAGATGGTAAACCTACACAAACCATGGTGCCGCTTGTTCTCAACAAACCAAGATAAAAATTATAATCATGATCTGCAGAAACAGTATCCAGTATAAAATCAAAATAACCGGTTACTTTTTTTATCTGTTCTTCATCACTCGTTAATACAAACTGATGAGCTCCTAATCTTTTTGCATCAGCTTCTTTGGAAGCAGTATGGCTAAGCATGGTTACTTCGGCGCCCATCGCCACAGCTATTTTTACACCCATATGTCCTAATCCGCCAAGGCCAAGCACACCCACTCTTGTCCCTTTACCCACTTTCCAGTGGCGAAGCGGGGAATAAGTAGTTATACCTGCACATAGTAATGGTGCAGTAGCTGCAAGGTCCAGCTTCTCTGATATCTTTAAAACAAAATCTTCATGAGCTAGT
>JBBSJN010000142.1:0-8459 GCA_038257235.1 Chitinophagales bacterium | reverse complement strand
TTCTAAGAGAAAGGGCTATTTTCCCTTTACAGGCTGTTTTTACCGAAATCGCAAGGTGTAAACCAGATGTGTTGGTTGATTTAGAGCAATAAAGAAATTTTGAGGCTGTGATCTTCCGGTTCTTTGGTCATCTTTTGTTCCGGCTGTCCGCTACAAGTCCTCGCTTCGCTCCGGGCTTTTCGCTTCCATCCGGCAGCCTTTGAGTGGCATATCTTTATTCAGCATCTGATGCCTTAAATTTGAGCATCAGGAAAACAGATCGATAATAAAATCAACCCATGCAAAAAGTAGAACACATCGGAATCGCAGTAAAAAAACTTTCCGTATCAATTCCTTTATTTGAAAAGCTGCTCAATTCAAACTGTTACAAAACCGAAGAAGTGGATTCAGAAAAAGTAAATACTGCTTTTTTCCGCCAGGGAGAAACCAAGATAGAACTGGTGGAAAGCACCGATCCTGATGGTGTGATTGCCCGGTTCATTGAAAAAAAAGGCGAAGGCCTGCATCATATTGCATTTGATGTGACTGATATTTATGCTGAGATGGAACGGCTAAAAAATGAAGGGTTTGTACTTTTAAACGATTCTCCAAAAGAAGGTGCTGATAATAAACTGGTATGTTTTCTTCATCCCAAATACACCAACGGAGTGCTTATAGAACTATGTATGGAAAAACCTAAGGATTAAAAAAAATCTCCGGAAGAATCAATTCTTCTCCCGGAGAAAACAGGTTATCAATTCTTATTCCGTACCCTCTATCTGCTTCTGCATTTTATTCTCCATCAGTGTCATTTTATTCTTTGCAGCAAAACTTTGCTGGTTAATACGAAATGCGTAGTCAAGTCTTTTTTCTTCTGCTGTCAGCTTTTCCAGCACTTTATCCAACTGGTCATCTGCATCAGCTGCCCCTTCTTTACGGATACGGATTATTTCCTTGTAATAATCATCAAAAGCTTTTTTGTAAAAGGTAAAAGAATTAACAGCCGCCTCTCTGAAAGCTGTATCATTTCTGAAAGCCGGCATCCCTTTTATCTCCTTGATCATGACAGATGCATCTGCCGAGTATTCATCCAGTAACTTATCTGCAGCATCAAGGTCCGTTTTAGCTGCATCAGCAAACTTCATTATTTTTTCAAGCAGGATAGTCTGTCTTCCGATAATATAATCATTGTATTGTATCGGTGTTTTATAAGTTACACCGTTCGGCCCCTTTTCGGGACTACTGCATGCAATAAAGCCTATTGCTACAGTCAACATCAGGAATAATTTTTTCATATGCATTTTTTTTTTGGTTTATAAATATTTAAAACCCAGATCAGTAGCCTTCTGCTATTGAATCTGCATTTACAATCCCTAGTTTATCCACTGCAATCTGCGCAGCTATCTGGGAGGCATCTTTTTTATTAAAGGCTTTGCCTTCAGCGATATTTTTCCCATCTACCATTGCCGCAACTGTAAACAAGCGACGGCCATTTTCCAGTTTCTCATTCAACGTTTCAAATTCCAGTATTTTACCATTTTTATTGGCCCAGCCATAGAGCTTGTTCTTATGATTGATCTCCAGGTTCTCCAGATCATCCATAAACATATGCGGCAAAATAATACATTCCATCACCCATTTGGATGTTTTTTTATATCCATGATCCAGGTATATTGCCCCAACTAATGCTTCCAGGGTATTACCAAATATCTGGCTCACTTTTAAAGCTCCGTCCATTTTATTGTACAGTGTAACTTTTTTCAAACCCATCCGCACGGCTATTTCATTCAGCTGCTGGCGGTTCACCATCTTGCTTCTCATTTCTGTAAGAAAGCCTTCCTCTTTATATGGATATCTTTTAAACAAATAATCGGCTACCAAGGCACTAAGTATGGCATCGCCAAGATATTCAAGCCGTTCATTATTCTCGTCTGAATTCTCTCTGATGGACCGGTGTGTGAGAGCTGTCTGGTACAAAGAAATATTTCCCGGCTTGAAGCCAAGAATATTTTTCAACTCCTTCTTAAAGGACGACCCGGTGTATTTGCCGGAAAAAAATTTTAGAAAATCCACAGGTGTTAAGCTACGTAAAAAAGGTTGGTTAGTTAAATTGTTAATTGGTTTATTAGTGCTCTATAGTAAAAAACATTGTTTTCTCAACTTAGCCATTTGCAAATACAGCCTGCTCACTTTTAAATAATCCCTTCCCAATGAACCCCCGCCTGATTGAATCAGTCGGGCAGGCAATTAACTGATTTACAAATTAACTAATTAACCTTTAAATTCCTTTACAATCACACAAGCATTATGTCCGCCAAACCCAAATGTATTGCTGAGTGCTGCCCGCACTGGCCGCTCTTGTGCTTTATTGAAAGTGAAATTAAGTTTCGGATCAAGATCAGGATCGTCTGTAAAATGATTGATTGTTGGTGGAATGATGCTCGTAATAACCGCCTGTATACTTGCAATGGCTTCAATAACTCCTGCTGCGCCCAGGCAATGTCCGGTCATTGATTTAGTGGCACTGATATTTAAGTTGTAAGCATGTTCACCAAAAACTGCTGTTATTGCTTTCACTTCTGCCCCATCTCCAATCGGAGTAGAGGTACCATGCGTATTAATATAGTCTATTTCATCAGGCTGCATACCAGCATCATCCAAGGCAGCAAGCATAACATTCCTTGCACCCAATCCATCGGGATGTGGTGCTGTAATATGATATGCATCGGCAGTTGCTCCACAACCACCTATTTCACAATAAATCTTTGCCCCCCTGGCTTTTGCATGTTCAAGTTCTTCTAATATCAGAATACCACAGGCTTCACCCATTACAAAACCATCTCTATCCTTATCATAAGGCCGGCTGGCTGTTTTGGGGTCATCATTTCTTTCACTCATTGCCTTCATGGCATTAAATCCGCCAACCCCGGCTTCGCTGATAACCGCTTCGCTTCCGCCGGTAACAATAATATCTGATTTACCAAGGCGGATCAGGTTAAAAGCATCCATAATTGCATTGGTACTGCTGGCACAAGCACTAACAACAGCGAAGTTTGGCCCCCGCAGGTTATGCCGCATACTGATCTGTCCTGCAGCTATATCTAGTATCATTTTAGGAATAAAGAAAGGGTTGAATCTTGGAGTTCCGTCTCCTCTGGCAAAGTCAGTTACTTCATGTTGAAAGGTTATTAAACCACCAATACCGCTGGCAAATACAACACCAACCCTGTCAGGATTAATATTTTCTTTATTCAAACCGGCATCTGTCATTGCCTGATCACTTACTACCAATGCCAACTGTGTAAAGCGGTCTATTTTTCTTGCTTCTTTTCTATCCAAGAAATCGGTTGGTACAAAGCCTTTTATTTCGCAAGCAAATTTTGTACGGAATTTTGATGCATCAAATAAGGTAATCATGTCGGCACCAGATACACCATTAATTAATCCATTCCAGTAATCAGGAATATTATTTCCAAGCGGTGTTAATGCGCCCATTCCAGTAACTACTACTCTTTTTAATTCCATATGTGTTAAGATAATGTATTTATATAAAAATACAATTTGCAATAATTAATTGCACAACATAAATATAAAAAAACCGCCTTCACTGAAAAAACAGTAAGAAGGCGGTATAAAATTTGCTTCCCGCCTTAGCGGGACATCCAATAATTATTTGGCATGCTCTTCCAGATAAGACACAGCCTGACCAACTGAAGTGATGGTCTCTGCTTGTTCATCAGGAATGGAAATATTAAATTCTTTTTCAAATTCCATGATCAATTCTACCGTATCCAAAGAATCGGCTCCGAGATCATTTGTAAAAGAAGCCTCGTTGGTTACTTCTCCTTCGTCAACGCCTAGCTTGTCTACGATGATTTTTTTAACTCTTGATGCAATGTCTGACATGTTCTTAAAGTTTTGTTTATTGGTTGCAAAAATATACTTTTTGAATTAATAAGCATCGTAAAGGTATTATTTTCCATATTTATTCCAAAAGGTTGAAAATTAGTTATTAAGGCGTTGAAAAACTTTGTTTCCTGCCAACCAAAATAAGCAAGCAAACGGTTGGCAGTATTGTAAGTTCTTTGTATTTTGAACTTCCGGTGGTTTAATTAAAGGTTATGGCATTGAAAATTATTGATCATGGAAGTCCCGAATACTGGCAGATGGTCAAACTGCGGAATGATATTTTGCGCAAACCTCTCGGCTTAGGTTTCTCCGAACAAGAACTGGAATCTGAAACTAATAATATGCTCATTGCTGCATTTGAAGAGGAGGATATGCTTGGATGTTGTATGCTGGTAGAAGAAAATCCGAAAACTGTTCGTCTTCGTCAAATGGCTGTAGTAAATGATTTGCAAGGTAAAGGCATAGGGAGAGCATTGATGAGTTTTGCAGAAAATCTTGCCAGAGACAGAGGCTATAAAATATTATCCATGCATGCCCGCAAAAATACACTTGGCTTTTATGAAAAAATGGGTTATGTAGTTGCCGGCGATGAATTTAAAGAAGTAACCATTCCGCACTATGTAATGGAGAAAAAATTATAATTGTTATCCTTTTTTTACTTTGCTTTTTATCAGCCCCCTTAATTCAAATACTTCATCACTATCCTTACAACCGTTTTTAGGGACTAAAAGAAAGGAACGGCTGTCGAAGTACAAATGAAAAAAATGCGGACTCTCGAGGTAATTTTTCAATGATGTCCATTGCCATGATTTTGATCCGTTTTCATGCCCAAGGTTAAAGCCTTCTTCTTCAAAAGTCATACTGAATTCATGCTTAAAGGTTACCGCTTTCCGATATACCATTGCCGGAAGTATATACCAAAAGCTAATCATTAATACCATCCATAGCAATGAACCGACAAGAAATGCCAATGGTTGTATTTTTTTTAGAAAATAAAGTGTGAAGGTGGCAATGGCAAATACATTTACCAAAATGATCATTATACGAATCTCCGGCCTGCTGATAAAATGATAACGCAAAGCCTGCAATACTTTTTTCTTTTCATATCCAAAATAAATTGTCATGGCATTAAAATACTAAGGTGTTTGTAATTCTTTTTCTGAAATACTCCATTCTCCCAGCTTTTCTCCTTTCACTCCTAAAAATGCTACCGTCAGTTTTCTTTCATTTCGTTCTCCGCTGATTGAAAACCTGCCATAATTCTGTTTTCCATCAATGCCGATTACACGGAAAGGATTGTTTTGTTCTGACTCCCCAAATTTATGAGTTCCTGATGTAAGCGGAGAAACGGTAATATCATATAATGGATAGTTTCCTTTTCTGTCCGTTTTTATCACTTCACTATGATGACGATCACCTGTAAGGAAAATAACACCATCAATTTTATTATCATTTAAAAACGACATCAGTTCATTATACTCAATAGGGAAATCCAACAACTTATCATAAGGAGAAACAGTATTTAATATTTGGCTTCCCGTAGCAATAATTTTAAATGTAGCTGAACTATACAGTAATGAATTTTTTAACCACTCTAACTGTTGCTCACCAAACATCCTTTTGGAAGGATTGGGTTTACCGTCAATTGAATCTTTCATTTCATCGGCACTTCGCCACCAACGGTCATCCAGCATAAAAATATCGACATCTCCCCAGTTGGTCATGGTATAAATTCCTTTACCATTTTCTCCTGAAGAAGGATTACAGTAATAGCTATTGAAAACTCGCCGGCTGGTTTCTTTCAGAATATAGTTTTTCCCAATATCATTCGGTCCATAATCATGATCGTCCCAGATAGCAAAATGAGGCATAGCTTTTAAAAAATTCTGTAACACTGGCACCGCCCTGTCATGACTTGCTCTGTACCAAAGCCCCCATTCGCTGTAATAATCGACTTCTCTGGTATACCATGCATCACCTGTCCAAAGCATAAATGCAGCTTTTTCTTTCGCCATCGTTTCAAATATGGAAGAATCTCCGCCATAGGGAATACCTGGCCGATCATATTCCGGTTGATTGGTATAAGCACAACCACCCACAAGAAAACTGAATTCAGGAATTGCTTTTCTATATTGCCAAAGATCTTTGGTTGTAAATTCACCATTCTTAGCAGTGGGTTTTCCATTAATCCAAAGGCTGTATTGATAAATGGTATTAAAATCCAACCCTCCAATAATAAAAGTGATAGGATTAAAATCATTCCCCAATTCCCCTTTGTAAATGATGGTTTTTACGGGAAGGGTATTTTTCTTTTTATATTGAAGCGAAACTTTTTTAACCTCCGGCGATACTTCCACCCAAAGTTTAGCATCCCTTAGTTCCACCGGACCGAGCATAGGACCTGAAATAATACGGGGCTGTGCTGTGGTAATTACTGAAGTAATCAGTAAGAAAAATAAAAGTGAATACCTTATATGCATACATACTTTTTTGACATTACAAAGAAAGGTAGAAAATGAAATGAAAACTGCAGCTGTTTAAAAATAAATAATGTGAGTCTTTTTTTTTATTTCTTGTGGACATATATCTACCAATAAATCCGTATATTCATCATCTTTCTTCCCCTTAAGAATCTGCTTTAATTCTGCCTGCTATTTTTAAATCTATAAACAAAACTAACATGAAAAAAATGTTGATCATCATGGCAGGATTATTTTTTCTTGCCTGTAACAATGAAAAAGACAAGGAAACATCAGCCGTCACCTGGCATGATTTGGAATCAGAAAACCTCAAAGGTGATATTTCCTCTTATCAGGAAACCTCTTACAAAGTAGATAGTTTGGGCAATATGGGAGAAGCCGATTCTTGCTGTGCCAGTGTTTCTGAATTTGATGAAAATGGAAACGGTATTAAAAATGTAAAAACAGAAAAGAATGGTACTATTAGTAATGAAACAATTATGACCAGACATCCAAATGGTCAGTTTAAAAGTATGTCGGATTCAAAGGATGGTAAAAGTACTGGTGGATTCAGAGTTGATTTGGATGCTGATGGAAAAATTAAATTAGCCGTGGCTATTGATTCAAATGGTAAAGATGATGTGTATTATACTGCTATCACCATGAATGATGTTGGTGAAGTTACCGGTTGGAAACAATATGATAAGGACAGTGTTTTCAGAATGCAGGGTGAAAGTACATACGACAAACATCTGTTTTTAACAAGTACAACTAAAGACAGTGTAGGTACAGTAAAAAGCAGTTCAAGTTCAAAATTTAATGATAAGGGAGAACAAATTGAAGCTTCATTTACAAATGTTGGAAAAGACTCAACAACTACAAAAGTTACCAAATACACTTATGAAACGCATGATGAAATGGGTAACTGGACACAACGTACTACCTGGGATGATAAAGGAAAAGCGACTAAAATTGATAAGCGGACCTATACTTACAGAAAGAAAGAATAGAATAAACACTATTTCCAATCCATAATATTTATTTTCACTTTGCAAAACTCATATTCATGGTGGTCGTTTGAACTAACGATCACCATTCTTTTTTTACAATACACATTAATTAGCTGGTTATACATCTCTATTCCTTCTTTATCAAGATTTGTACAGGGTTCATCTAATAAAACAATTGATGTATCAGAAAAAATGCATTGCGCTAGTTTTATCCGCTGTTTCATTCCCGAAGAAAAATTCCGGATCTGTTTGTTCCTTGCTTTTTCAAGCCCGACTATTGAAATGATTTGATCTGATGATATGCCAGGAATAAATGATTTAAACCCCTGATGAAAATCCAAAAATTCTGCCAGCGTCATTTCTTCCACCACTTCCAGATAGGGTGCACATATTGAAACATGTTTGTAGATATTTTCGTCTGCACACTCTTTATTATCAATTGAAAATTGAATTTTTCCTTCGTTGGTGTACATCGAACCGCTTATCACCTGTAGCAAGGTGCTTTTTCCTGATCCGTTTGGGCCGGTAATTGCATACGACTGACCTGATTCAAAATTATAGTTGAAATGGCGGAAGATCCATTCCCTGTTGTAGCGTTTACCCGCATCAGATAGGGAGATCGTCATCATTATTGCCTTTGGTAAAACGTTTAATGATGCCGCGGCCACTTTCACGGATAAAAGTTACAATCTCGTCTCTTTCATCCGTAGCTGGCATTTCTTCTTCAATATATTCAACAGCCTGGCTGGTATTAAGTCCTTTATTATATAAGACTCTGTATATATCAAGTATATGATTAATTCTTTCGATACTGAAACCACGGCGTTTTAAACCAATGGAATTTACTCCGGCATAACTCAAAGGATTACGGCCTGCTTTTATATATGGAGGCACATCTTTACCAACTAATGATCCACCGCTGATAAAAGAGTGCTGTCCGATTTTTACAAATTGATGTACTGCACACATACCCCCGATAATAGCCCAATCGCCAATGGTGGCATGTCCTGCTACTTGTGTATTATTACTGGTTATACAGTTATCACCTACAAAACAATCATGTGCAAAATGGCAATACGCCATAATAAGGCAGTTCTTGCCT
>JBBSJN010000141.1:0-8462 GCA_038257235.1 Chitinophagales bacterium | reverse complement strand
TGTTCTGATATTCCCTTGGAGAATGCAAAAGCACCGGGTCGATACCAATTCTTCGGGCATAAAATAAATTTCCTTTGCTGAAGAGCTCAGTACCTTCTGTAAAAAAGGGCCGGTTTTCAGTGTACTTGATTTCGAAAGGGGTAAGATTAAGCACCTTATTGTCACTTTGTACCTGGCCAAAGTCAGGAACCAGTGTTGCATCTAATGTAAATGCCTGGTTGATTCCGTATTTAACATCCATCCCGCCGTTTACAGAGGAAGTCCAGTTTTCTTCTCCCGGAGTTTTTGCTGGAAAGTGATTTACATAAGTTGAAAAATAAGGCGAGAACTGTAAACGAAAAGGAGGTTTAATATTTGTAATGCCCGACCAAATACCTTCCTGTGTTAAAAACCCATTTACATTAGGGTTGATAGGATTCCAGGTGTATTGTTGTTCTGTTTTTCTTCGTCTTCGGGTAATGTTTAACCCCCAGTTTTGTACTTCATTCTTTCCAAATCGAATAGCTGAGTAAGGGATAAACATTTCGAAGCTCCATCCATTGTCATGAATAACTGTCCCGCTTTTCCAGACACTATTCCAGGAAAAATCTTCTCCGGTACCAGTCGACATTTTTGCATCCCATTGTTCTCCCAACGGCGTTAGAAAATACTCAAAACCATTTTGTTTGTCATAATAGGTGTCAAAAATCAAACCTATATAGTCATTGGTACCAAAACCATCCCGGCCACTAAGTTCTGTTGCAATGCTGTCTTTTGTTCGTTCATAACAATGTCCGCCAAAATAAATTCCTTCATCATCATATAGGAGATAAGCAACAGTTTTTGTTTCGGGTTTTTCCACAGCACCAACAGTGGGGCGGAACTCTACAAGATCAGTCATAACGGGAGCATTTTTCCATGCGGCATCGTTAATAAGACCATCTATTTTAATTGTTCCGCTACTTCTTTTTGCCTCCAGTTTTTTCTGAATTGGAGTTTGGGCAAAAAAGTTCATGCATAGGAGTAGTGATACCCCCAGGGTTACAATGGTTTTGATTTTCATGGCTATACTTGTTATTAGTTATGACGCTGATTTAGCAATGGCTTTTACTTTTTCAGTTGGTGTGCGGCACAACTACTACGTTCTTCGTAATTCAACTGTAAGACTCACAAAAGAGGAAAAAAATATATTTATCTGAATGGCATGTTGTGCCTGACGAATGGTTAAAATACAGTGGTGTTAACTTTTTGTTGGGAATATAACTTCAAAGGAACAATAACAGATGTCATATATTAATGTATCATCTTTTTCATAATTTAGCATTTCATAATCTTATTCATCTTAAGTAAAAAACATGTCAGCAACACCCACTATATTCTGGCCACACAGCGAACATTGGTCTGTAAAAATTCCATTGCAAACTGGTCATTACCGCATGCCGGTGATGGAAGAAAAAGGATTTGTGATCTTGAAAACGTTGGATATTTCTCAAATACCAGCAGCAGAGTGGGAAGGCCTGATCTATATGGACTGGAAAAGTGGTGGCGACACCAACTTTGCGCCGTTAGCTTCCTGCGATGGCACCAATGAGTGCAAAGGTTTTTGGGAAAACGGGAAAACAGATAAAGATGCAAAGTTTACTCCTAATTCTGAATTTTGCCCTAACCTGATGGCATACATTAAATCCATCCCAGCCAATTTTGGAAGGGTAAGAATAATCAGACTGGAACCACAAACTCATGATCAGGCTATCCGTTCCGTTCACCGGGATGATAACAACAGGCTGAATCCCGAAGATGAAGGCTGGGTAGTAAGAATGTGGATTGAGCTAACTGACAATGCAGATAGCTATATGCTTTTGTATGACAGCGATGAAAATAATTTACCGGTAAAAGAATCAGAGGCAAGAGTGCCAATGCCAAAAGGAGCTCATTTTGTGGTGGATTCGCAAAGGCTTTGGCATGTGGGTGTACATAATGGTACCAAACCAAGATATGCGGCTATCATCAGCACAGAAAGTTCTCCGGAATTAAATGAGTGGATAAAATCTAAAATGTAATAAAGCCACCAATAATAATTTATATATTAATTAATGATTCCGTCTTTTTGTGACATTCGTGTTATTCGTGGCAACTAATTTAAAACACTTGTTTCTTTTACTATTTCTACTTTTTCCTGCTCTTTTATTTTGCCCCAACCACCTAATACATTTCTTAGATTATGTATACCTTGTCTTTTTAAAAGCGAAGCCGCAATAACACTGCGATAACCACCGGCACAATGCACATACAAGTTTTGTGTTTCTTCAATATTTGCCATTACAGCAGGGTCAGTCATGTCTATTAAAGAAATATTTTTAGCCTCTTTCAAATGCCCATCAGCAAATTCGGTAGGGCGGCGAACATCTATCACTACCAGGTTTTTATCATGCGGCATATCCATCATCAGTTCATCAGCTTCAATATCAATAATCATATCAACTTCTTCACTAGCTTTTTTCCAGGCTTCAAACCCACCTTCTAAATATCCTTTCACTTTATCAAACCCAACTCTTGCCAGCCGCACAATTGTTTCTTTTTCCATTCCTTGTTCTGTAACCAGTAACATGGGCGATTCGAAAGGTAAAATACTTCCAGCCCATTCTGCAAAACGGCCTTCTAATCCAATGCTAATGGAGTTGGGTATAAATCCTTCTGTAAATACAGTAGCATTTCTTGTATCGAGAATAATAGTGTCTTCTGTTAGCTCAGCTTTAAATTCTTTTGCAGTTAATCCATTCATTCCCTGTAGCAATACGTCATCAAGACTATTGTAGCCTTCCTTATTTATTTTAGCATTGATCGGAAAATAAGTTGGCGGTGCCTGAATTCCATCTGTAACCTTTTTTATAAATTCTTCTTTAGTTGCTGCCTTCAGGGCATAATTGTTTTGTTTTTCCTCGCCAATAGTACTGTGTGTGCTTGGTCCTAAGTTTTTTCCACAGGAGCTGCCAGGCCCATGTGCCGGATAAACTAATACTTCGTCTTCCAACGGAAAAAGTTTAGTATGAATACTGTCATACATCATTCCTGCAAGATCAGCCATTGTTATTGCTGCACCCTTTTGTGCCAGATCCGGACGACCAACATCTCCCACAAATAATGTGTCACCTGTAAAAATGCAATGATTTTTTCCAACAGCATCTTTTAATAAATAACAACTTGATTCTAAAGTATGGCCGGGAGTATGTAAGACTTCAAAATTTAATTCGCCAAGTGCAAAAAACTCTCCGTCCTTTGCTACATGAACAGGAAAATTTGTTTTTGTTCCCGGACCATATATTATCGGAGCTCCGGTCGCTTTACTCAGATCAAGATGACCACTTACAAAGTCTGCATGAAAATGTGTTTCGAAAATATATTTAATCCTGGCTTTTCTTTCGTTAGCCAGATCCAGATAAACATCAATATCCCGTAATGGGTCTATGATAGCAGCTTCGTCATTGCTTTCAATATAGTAGGCAGCCTCGCTAAGACAGCCAGTATATAATTGTTTAATGAACATGTCTTTTGATTTTCGACGTAAATTTACCTGAATAAAAGCAAAACGTCCTGCAAGGACAGGACGTTATTATTAAGCATTGAGAATAATCATTTTAGGAGGCTGTCCATAAATTTATTTAACTCTTCCAGCCTGTCATTATTTACTGAATAGTAAATAAACTTACCATCACGACTGGTGTTCACAAAACCGGCTTTTCGCAGAATTGCCAGATGTTGAGAAGCCACAGATTGCTCTAATCTAAGCTTCAGATAAAGTTCAGTAACCGTTATTTTCCCTTGCTCTTCAATCAATTTTAAAATTTGCTGGCGCAATTTGTGATTGATAGCCCTGAGAATCAATGCGGTTTTCTTTATACGCAAAACTTCGATTTTCAATTCGGTGATATTGCTTACAGTATCGTTCATGTCTTCTAAAATTAAAAAAAAGTATTAAGCTTACCTTTTAATGAACTGTTATAAAATAGTTTTTATTGCTAAAAGCCGGGTTTTAACAGGAGATTCAGCTTTTAATAATAACAGTAAGACGTTTTTAGTATTTAATTCTTGCGGGGAGAAGAATAAAATTCTTTTACATACAAAGGTTCTGCGTATGCCAGATCGGCAAAATCTTTCTTTTCAAAGGAACTAAAAGCCAATTGGGCAAGATGAGTGGCATTGGCTGCCGTAGTGTTATAAACGACATTCTTATGATGAAGTATTGTTTGCAGTTTTTTGCAGCCATCACCACAAAAAAGCACTTTATGACTAGTTAAAATTTCTGCAAAGCTGGTTTCATCTATAATCAGAGAATGAGGTGCTTTTACCTCCTTTAAGTTTTTATCATAAATGGCTGTATAGATTTCCATCCTTCGGGCATCAATAACCGGGCAAATCAAATCTTCAGCTTCATGTGTAACTGCAGAAGCCAATAACTCAGTAGTTGCTATTGTAATTATAGGAATATTCAAAGAATAGCAAATACCTTTTGCAGAAGATAAACCAACTCTTAAACCTGTATAAGAACCCGGACCAATACTTACTGAAACTGCATTCAGTTCCTTTATCGAATGACCAGAAGTTTTCATCATTTCATCAATTGCCTGGTGCAGCCATGTAGCATGGCCTTGTTGATTTTCATTAACTGAAAATGCAATAGCATGTTTATCGTTCGACAGGCAGACAGAGGCGACTGAAAGGGCAGTATCAATATGCAGAAGTAAACTCATTGTTTGGCTGCTTCTTGTTTTAATAATTCAGAAGGCTCATATCTTGTATGTACTGCAGAGAGCTCTGATAATAATGAATAAATATTTTTAATGCCAATTTTTTTACTCCACTCAAAAGGGCCAAAAGGATACCTTGTGCCTAATTTCATTGCGGTATCAATTTCATCTTTGCCTGTTACTTTGTCCTGAATGGTGAAATAAGCTTCATTGATAATCATACTTATAACCCTTGGTGAAATAAAGCCAACAACATCCGGCACCCATTCTATTGATTTGTTGAAAAATGAAAAAACGGTCTCGGCTTCCGCTTTCAGATCAGCATTAATACATGCAGCCTCAATCAAAGGTCTGTTGAGGAATGTAGACCAACCATTTATTCTGATAAAATTTTCAGGAAGATTATTGCAAGTTTTGTTTACTGAGTTAACGATTGTAAGACCAGGCGATATTTCTTTTAAAATACTGATTCGTTCATCAGTGTCATCAAACAAAAGATCAATATAGCAGGTTGCTCCGGTTATTTTTTCGGGTTGAGAAAGCCATACAGTTTCCAACGTTGAGTTAACACCTTGTTCCAGTAGCTCTGTTTTTAATGCCTCATCCGATATGACTACAATCTTCATCTTATAATTTTATTTGGTTTTTTGACAAATGGATTCCGCATAAAAATTATATTCGTTCGTATAAAATACTCTATAATTTTTATGGCTACATTTCATAATAGTTTTTGCAAAGAAAACGTATAAAGCTAAATTCGTCCTATACAATTTTTAATAAATACAACATGAGCAAAACTATCATAAAAACCAAATTGGCGCCAGAACCAATCGGTCCCTATAATCAGGCTGTTTTAGCTGGCGATATGCTTTATATTTCAGGACAGATTTGTATTGATCCTTCAACCGGAGAGCTCAAAAAGAAAGATATTCAGGAAGAAACACACCAGGTAATGCAGAACCTGAAAGCCATATTAAATGAAGCGGGAATGGATTTCAGTAATGTGATAAAGACCAGCATATTTATTATGGACATGCATCAGTTTGCCGCTATTAATGGGGTGTACGGGCAATATTTTGAAAGTGATTTCCCTGCCAGGGAAACTGTTCAGGTATCTGCCCTTCCCAAATTTGTGAATGTGGAGATGAGTATGATAGCAATGAAATAACAGCATTATTCTTTTTTCATTACATCAAAAGAAAAATTAGCAGCCAGCAGGAATCCGTTATTATGCTGAAAAACGGGATTATTATTGATACGTCTTCCTTGTTGTAAGGTTTGATTAATGTATCCTGCTTCCAGCTTTACTGTTTTATTTATTTTATATCCCAGCAAAACACCAATCCGGTTCTGATCAAATATATTGGCACCAATATTTTCTCCCCAGCCAATAAAAATTTCATCCTGAAGTATCAGACTCCAGTTTGTTACTGTTTTATTTTTTTGGAAAGGGATTTCAACTTTTGCCCGATACCGCATACGATTCAGATAGCTGTACTCAGTTTTTTTAGTGCCGTTTTGAAAAAATACCCGACCAACAAATCGTTGTTCCAGCATAAAACGATGAGACAAATCAACTTTTCCAAGAGGGTTTTTTATCAGCACTTGTTCAAAAATCCGGTGCTCAGGAAATGCAAAAGCCGCCGGATAATCACCATACGAATATGTTTCAGCAAATGCATAACCTGCAATAAGGTTTATATCTTTCCTGAGGGAATAGTTAACACCGGTGCGGTACAAAGCTTGCTGCCAGTTCTTAAATCCATCTGTTCTTCGCCATTGATATTCTGTATGAATAGCAACTTTCGAACTGATTTTAAAATTACCAGTATAAGCGAACCAGGCGATTGAATTTGGGTCATTCAGCCTTGTTTCCTGTGTAAAAGATTGAAAACTAAAAAATGGGAAAAAGAACAGAAGTACAATTTTTTTAATCATAGGTAAAAATAATAATAAAGCCAGGCAACATAAAAGTTACCTGGCCATTAGTTTTTCAATAGGTTATTTTATAATCAATGCGTCATCATAAAAACTTACTTCTCCGGTTGAAATGTCATGAGTACCACCTGCAATTCCGATTTCCCCTTTTTCAATCATTTCTTTTAAAATCGGGCTACGCTCCATAATTGCTGTAACAGTACGTTTTACATTTATGGTTGATACTTTTTCTACAAATTCATTATTAGAAGAACTTCTGTTTTCAGTCACTGTTTTTTCATCATACACTGCTGGCTGAATTTTACTTAGCAATGCAGTAAGGTTTCCCATTTCCACATGGTCACAGGCTCCTTTTACCGCTCCGCATTTTGTATGGCCCAATACAACAATGATCTTTGATCCGGCTACTTTGCAGGCAAATTCCATACTGCCGAGTATGTCTTCATTAACAATATTGCCTGCTATTCTTGCACTGAATATATCACCCAGTCCCTGGTCAAAAATCAGTTCTGCTGATGTCCTTGAATCTATACAACTCAGGATAATCGCAAGCGGATGCTGACCGTCTGAGGTTTCATTGGCTTGCTGTAATAGGTTGCGGTTCACTTTAAGGTTATTTACGAATCTTTTATTTCCATCTTTTAATAACTCCAAAGCCTTTGAGGGAGTGATGGCTGATTGCATTTCTTTCGTTAATGTTTTCATTTTATTTGTTTTGATTTAATTTATAATAATACTGGTTCTATAAAGTTGATTTTTTCAACAGTTATATTTTTTGTTCTTGCATTGCTTTCAAAGTTTTTGATCAGCTCCAAAACATCATGTGCAATAGATTTAGATTTTGTGCAATCGATAATAACTTTTGAGTTGGCAGGAATGCAATCCAAAGCTTTTATTACACTGGCTTTATTAAAAAATGATACTTCTTCTGCCAAAACAAGGTGGTGAACTTCCTGGCCATCTTCAGTGGTAACCGTATCATTCATATGGTGTGAGTTGCGATAGCTATGGCGTAGTGTATAGAAAATGCCAAACAACATTCCGATGGTAATTCCTTTTAACAAATCTGTTGCTAAAATTCCAACAACTGTAGCTACAAATGGGATGAATTGTTCCCAACCCAATTTGAACATCTGTTTAAAAAGAGTAGGCTTGGCAAGTTTATAACCTACCATTAATAAAATGGCTGCAAGGCTAGCCAGTGGTATCATATTTAAAAGGCTGGCGATAGTAAGTGCACTTAACAAAAGAAATATACCATGAAGAATTGCAGAAATTTTTGTTTTACCCCCAAATGTAATATTAGCGGTACTTCTAACAATTACTTGGGTAACTGGTAATCCACCAATGAAACCTGAAATAAGATTTCCCAAACCCTGTGCTTTTAACTCACGATTAGTAGGTGTAACTCTTTTTTGTGGATCCATTTTGTCTGTTGCTTCCACACATAAGAGGGTTTCAAGGCTTGCAACAATAGCAAGTACAACTGCAACTTCCCAAACCTTAAATTTTGTAATTGCAGAAAAATCCGGGAATGTGAATTGACTGAAAAATCCGGAGAGATCAGCCGGCACAGGGATATTAACAACCTGATCTGAAGCTAAACTAAAACTTAAAGTCCCGTTTTGATATAATTGGAACATTACTATTCCCAAAACGACAACAACCAGTGGCCCTTGAATAATTTGAAATATTTTATGTTTCTTGGTAAGAACTGTATCCCATAAAATAAGTATGGCAAGAGATATTGCTGCAATAAGTAAAGCGCCGGGTGTTATATTATTTAAAGCCTTTCCTATC
>JBBSJN010000140.1:0-8485 GCA_038257235.1 Chitinophagales bacterium | reverse complement strand
TTTGCCATTATAAGATGGATCGCCAAACTGAACTTGGTATCTATGATGATCAACGATATCTTGATGCAATGCCCATTAAATTTTCAGATACCACAATTCTGCAACATCGTGGATGCAATGTTGCCAAGTGGAATATAAATGAATGTAGAAGGGAAAATAAAAACGGACAGGTTCTCATTAATGGCCAATTCTCAATCATTTTTATTCACTTCACTCAGGAAACTATTCATGAAATTACAAGTGGAGATGATAAACAACTTCAACCTTTTCTTGAAGAATACAAACAAGCACTTGAGAAAGAAAATATCAATTTTTCAAGACTGCTGAATGCCGAAAATAAAAATATACTGCACCAGGTAAAAGAAAAGACACTGATCAGAACAAGGATCAAACGTTTCTTCTATCGCATTGCTCAAAAACTTTAATGGTTGGAAAATCCCATATCGCCATCCTTTGCTCCCAGCTTGATCTGCCCGGCGGTATTGAAAGAGCTGTAGTTAACACAGCCAATCTTTTTGCAGAGAAGGGAAACCGGGTTTCTTTAATTATCCTTGATGAAACAGACAAGAGTTTCTATCCTATTCACTCTTCCATACAAATTATTCAGCAACCTCTCTCCTTTGGTATAACAACAGAAGGGAATGTGATCTCCAGAAAAATAAGACTGCTGAGTGATGTTTTAAAACTGAAGCGGATATTAAAGAATTGTAAAGCTGATATAATAATCAGCACAGAATACCCCTTTACCGTTGCAGCAGTATTAGCCGGAACAAAGAAGAATGCTCAGCTTTATTCATGGGAGCATCATCATTATGTCTGGCTGGGAAAAAATAAGTTCTGGACCTTTCTCTGCAAACAAGCATATCCAAAATTAAATGGTATTATTTGCTTAAATAAAACGGAAGCTGACCATTACAAAAGCTTTGCCCCGTCTTTTATTATTCCAAATTATGTAGAAAACAAATCGGGAGAAAGATCTTCCTGCACTAATAAAACAATTCTTTCAGTCGGTTGGCTTATTCCAAGAAAAGGAATTGACCTGATGCTGCAAACAGCAAAAGAAGTTTTATCTGCTCATCCAGACTGGACATGGAAACTGATTGGCGAGGGAGAAATGAAAGATACTGTTCAGCAATTTATTCAAAAAGAAAATCTACAAGACCGTTTTATTTTACAACAACCTGTGAACTCATCTATCACTCAGGAATATCTTAATGCTTCTATCTATGTTATGAGTTCAAGGTTTGAAGCATTCCCGATGGTCTTGTTGGAAGCTATGTCAGCAGGTATCCCTTGTATCAGTTTTGATTGCCCCAGCGGACCTTCAGATATCATTACAAATAACGTTGACGGGATATTAGTGGTAAAAGAAAACACAGAAAAACTTGCTGAAGCAATCTCGATACTTATAAATGATGAAGTAAAAAGAAAACAAATGGGTGAAAATGCATTTAATAATATCAGCCGCTATTCTCCCGATCGCATATATGAATTATGGAAAGAGTTGTTCAAATAAAAAAGGCACCCAACTTTGATGCCTGTATAATTTTCGAACCCCTATTCACTATTGACTATTCACCATTCACTACATTAATCATCCAACTTCAACACTGCCAAAAAAGCTTCCTGTGGTATTTCCACATTACCAATCTGCCGCATCCGCTTTTTACCTTCTTTCTGTTTTTCTAACAGTTTACGTTTACGACTTATATCACCACCATAACATTTTGCAGTTACATCTTTCCGCATAGCAGAGATAGTTTCTCTTGCCAACACCTTAGCTCCTATCGCTGCCTGTATCGCAATCTGGAATTGCTGGCGGGGCACCAGTTCTTTTAATTTCTCACAAAGCTTTCGGCCAAACTCCTGGCCCTTTGCCCGGTGTATCAATGCACTTAAGGCATCTACTTTGTCGCCATTCAACAAAATATCCATCTTTACAATATCCGCATCACGGAAACCGATGGGATGATAATCAAACGATGCATAACCTCTGGTTTGCGATTTCAGTTTATCGTAGAAGTCAAATACTATCTCTGTCAATGGCATTTCAAATATCAGTTCCACCCTTGTTGTAGTCAGGTAGCTCTGGTTCATCAGCATTCCTCTTTTGCCAAGGCAAAGCGTCATGATGTTGCCAATGTATTCCGGTTTGGTAATTATCTGTGCTTTGATAAAAGGTTCTTCAATTCTTTCTGTCTTTACCGGGTCGGGAAATTCAGTTGGGTTGTTTACGATTATTTTTTCTCCGTTCGTAGTGTGTCCAATAAAACTTACGTTAGGTACAGTAGTTATCACCGTCTGGTTAAACTCTCTCTCCAAACGTTCCTGTATGATCTCCATATGCAACAATCCTAAAAAGCCGCATCGGAAACCAAAGCCTAATGCCTGTGATGTTTCTAATTCGTAGGTAAGTGATGCATCATTCAGTTGCAGCTTATCCATGCAGTCCCTTAACTCTTCAAAATCTTCTGTATTCACAGGAAAGATACCGGCAAACACCATCGGCTTCACTTCCTGGAAACCTTTAATAATTTCTTTTGTAGGATTAGCCGCCAATGTAATGGTATCACCCACTTTTACTTCCTTCGCATTTTTAATACCGGTTATCAGGTAGCCCACATCGCCACAAAGCACTTCTTTCTTTTCCGTCATCTTCATTTTCAAGATACCTACTTCATCCGCTTCATATTCCTGATCGGTGGAAACAAATTTTACTTTATCTCCTTTCTTTATGGAGCCATTCCTTACCCGGAAATAAACGATAATTCCGCGGAATGAATTAAACATACTATCAAAAATCAAAGCTTGCAATGGTGCATCAGGTTTACCAACCGGTGCAGGTATCCTATTCACAATCCCATCTAAAATGGCTTCTACACCAACACCAGTACGACCACTTGCATGCAGAATTTCTTCTTTTTTACAACCGATCAATTCGATGATCTGGTCTTCCACTTCCTCTATCATTGCCCCGTCCATATCAATCTTATTGATGATGGGGATTATCTCAAGATCATTATCAATTGCAAGGTATAAGTTACTGATAGTCTGGGCTTGAATACCCTGCGTAGCATCTACCAAAAGCAGGCAACCTTCGCAGGCGGCCAATGCCCGGCTCACCTCATAACTAAAGTCCACATGACCCGGCGTATCGATCAGGTTCAGCGTATATTCCTGCCCGTCTGTATGCTTATAATCAATTTGAATAGCATGGCTCTTAATGGTAATTCCCTTCTCTCTTTCCAGGTCCATATCATCCAGCACCTGGTCCATCATATCTCTGTCGCTAATGGTGCCGGTAGATTGTAACAGGCGGTCAGCCAGGGTAGATTTGCCGTGGTCAATATGTGCAATGATGCAAAAATTTCTGATGTTCTTCATGTGCCCCTATCCCCTAAAGGGGGATTAACTTTTTATTTTTTTCAGGTGCCTGCCCGACTAATATCTACTCGTTTTAGGCGGGGGCAAAGGTAGGCGTTTTAGGTGGGTTTTGAGGTATTGTTTGCCTGTCTTTTGAGCCTTGATTGAGCTGTCGTTTCGACGCTCCGTTCAGAGTTCAGTAATTCTATTTTGTAAAATCAATTTCTATTAGAAATTACTTCTTTTCAAGAACAAGGCCATTCAGCAATCTAAATATTTCTTCTTCTGAATCATAAACAACTGAAACAGGTGCCGAAACAGTCATTTGTACAAGTTCAGTACTGCCTTTCCCAAAATAAGTATAGCATTGGAGATTAGAACGATTATCACCTGTTTGCCATTGCATGAAATAAACACTAAGTCCATTTACAGTTCGCCATTCTTCTTTCATAATTTTCATAGAAGGAGAATTTTGTTTCCTGAAAAGTTTTGTCTCATAAATCCATGTTTCCATATCGACATCTACTCTTTCAGTAAGTATAGTACAAACATTATCAATAAAATGGAAACTAACTTCCACCGGAGGGATATTGTGGAGTAAATTCATTCGCCATTTTTTGGAATTATACCAAACTGAAAAATGTGTTCGGTTTGAAAGCCAGACTTTTTTATTGTAAGGGCTTTTCTGATATTGCCCGCCTACCGGTTTATTAAAAAGGTTTTCCGCAGTGTCTGGTATAATAGTTCCTCTGGTAACAGGAGTAGGTTCCAATTCATACTTCCAGGTTCCATCATCATAAAGGAAAATTCGTCTGCCCTCTGTTGTAATTGCCTTGCCAATTTCTGATTTCTGTCCAAAAGATATAAAACTTAAAAAGACAAACAGTAAAATAAAAAGTAGTTTCATACCAATTAGTTTATAATGTGTAAAGGTAATTTTGTAACCTGATTTTATCAATTTTTTTTCACTTCCCAGCTGCGTCACAGCCTGCCCTTGCGAGATTGGTGGATTCGGTACTAATCTATAATGTAACTCATTCCTACCAACGTTTCCCGCAGGTTTACATTCCATTTTCATATAGATTGCTTCGGCTTTTCAACATCCTACTTTCATAGTAACATCACCAACGGCCTCGCAATGACGTGGCATAAATGAGGCTCGTCATTGCGAGGCCAATCCACAACACCTCAATTGCAAACGATCACCAAATGGCCGAAGCAATCTCATTAATTCAAATCTGGGTTGCCCTCTTGCCAAAACGTTCCTACGGAACGTTACTTCGGTTTTGACTTTGTGTGCTACCAATAAAATATCCCTACGGGACAAGAAGTAAGATTATTGTAATGCTCAGTAGAATTATCCAAAGGATCCTTCGGACCGAACGTACAAGTGAGTGACACAACAGACGATGATAGTAGTACTAAAGACGGGAACAAAAAATTGTATTAAAATTCTTTGCTCCCCTGCCTGTTTAGCTTTTTGGATTATCTGCCCACACAGTTGTTTCTTCCCATGCATCTATATCGGTTTGCATTTCTGCTATCTTGTTACGGATACCTTTTAATGCTCCTGCACCGAGGAATAAACGAACCGGTGCGGCTTCGGTTTCAGCAATTTTGATGATGGCCTGTGCAGCCCGTACAGGATCGCCGGGTTGGCTGCCACTATTGCCCCGGATAGTGTCCTGGTTGGTATGTGCTGTTGCTTTATAATCATCTATCACCGTTTTGGTATTGTTAGCAGAACGGCCCGCCCAATCGGTACGGAAACCACTTGGTGCTATGACGGTGACTTTGATACCGAGCGGTGCAAGCTCTTTGGCCAGAGATTCGGAATAACCAGTAACGGCAAACTTGGTGGCATTGTACATACCCACTCCGGGAAAAGCTACACTGCCACCTACGGAAGAAATGTTGATGATGTGTCCGCTACGTTGCTTACGCAAATGCGGAAGCATTGCTGTGGTAACGGCATTAAGACCAAAGAAATTTATTTCGAACATGCGGCGTACTTCTTCTTCTTCGCTTTCTTCTATGGCACCGAAGTAGCCAATGCCTGCATTGTTGACCAACACATCTATGTGTCCGAACTTATCGATTGCCTGCTGCACTGCATCTTTTACCTGCTGGGGTTTTGTTACATCCAGTGTGATGGCGAACGCTGTGTCGGGATATTTATTGGCAAGATCTTTTACATCGTTTGTATTGCGGGCTGTTACGGCCACTTTGCCTCCGTTTTGTAAAACCTCTTGTGCCAGGTACCTGCCAAAGCCGGTGGAGCAACCGGTAATAAACCATACTTTACTCATATTTATTTCTTTTAGTTGAATGATAAACAAACTTGCAACAGTATGACTTAAATCTGTTGCGGAAACGGGAAATTCGGGATTTATTTTTTGATTGATACCACGGAGGCTCTAAGAACACAGTGTGGCACGGAGTTAACCGCTTTGAATCCCTGTGTACCTGTGACGCTGTGGTTTACCATTCCAATATACAATACATCGTTTTTGAAATTCAATTTTTTGAAATGAATTAATATCTATCTTTAAAAAAAGAAAAAAACAAATCATGAAATACCTTATTTATTTCGCTATCCTGCTTACCAGTTGCCAGCAAAAAGAAAAAGATGCCTCTATCGTTGGCAAGTGGGAATATGTGCGAATGGAAACTTACAATGCCGCCGAGCCTATAAACTTACAGGACTCGATGGTGAATCAACTACACGAAAGCCAGAAAGGAATGACTTTTTCCTTTGCAAAGAATAAAGTTTTTAAAGCAAGTATGAAAAAACCCGATGGGAGTACAGAACCTATGGGTGAGCAGCCGTATGAGTTGGCAGAAGACAGAAAAACGGTGATACTTAATAATACCGGCAGGCCGGATGATAAATTCCCTGTCATAGAACTATCTGATTCGCTTTTAAAGATCAATATCTTTTACAGTGATAAGGCGTACATGGTTTTTAAACGGATGGATTAATGATTTTTTATAAGAAACAATCTCCGGCAAAGCAGAGATTATTTCTTACTCTTTAGTTTACGATTTCTTTACTTCCCACTTTTCTTCAATTCTGTGTCTTATTGAAAAAGACTGGTTTAATGCAAATTCTTTTCCACTGATTTTAAAAGTAACTCCCGATATACCATCACAAACAATTTTATACCGACGGGTATAAGAGTTGTAAAGGATCTTTTGCCTGAAAATCACATTCTTCTCAGCATCAAGAATAACAAGAGTACTGCCCGTTGCAGGCACATCATAAAGGTTCAGCTCAAATATGAGCATGTTTTCTTCCGAGCCAATAAATTTAATTTTTTCATCCTTTGTTACGGAATCCATTGAAATCTTTGTACTGGTTTGGTTGAAAGCAAGGTTGTTTAAACCCAGCGTCAGCATTGCAAATAGAATTACTTTGGTTAAAAACGATTGTTGAAGTTTCATGTTAAAAGGTTTTTGATGATTTTTTTTTGACAATGTAAATGTCAGCCACCATCATTACCCAATTGTGATGTACCGATTAATTACAAGTAAACAGATTGTACTTTAAATGTGAAATTTTGAGAAGAGATATTTCTTTCAACTTTTTTCGTTATTGGTCTTCTGTAATCGCCTCAACTCCTTTCTTACCCAGATAATAAGCGGTATGGTTACGATTATTATAAACCCGATTACAACATAATGGAGCCAGGGCTTTAATGCAGGTATCTTTCCAATGGCATAGCCAGCAAGAGTGAAACTTAATATCCATAATACAGAACCCAGAAATGTGAGCAACAAGAAACGGCGAAACTCCAGCCTGATAATGCCTGAAACAATTGGTGAGAATGTTCTGATAACAGGCAGGAACAAACCCATGGTGAGGGCCAGCCAGCTATATTTTTCATAAAAAGATTTTGCTGTGGCAAGGTGTTGCTTTTTGAAAAACCGGGAATCTTCTCTTTTGTAAAGCAACGGTCCGGTCTTCTTACCAAACCAATAGCCTATTATGTTACCAAGCATAGAAGCACCAATCAACAAACTGCAAACTATATATATATTATAAGGAATATCGCCAGTGGCGGTATAAATACCGGCAGTGAATGTAAATGCACCGGTTGGGATAAAAAAACAAAAGAATAAGCCAGTGGTGCCAAACACAATCATGCATACAAGCAATAAACCTCCATAACGGATAAGGGCTTCTACATCGAAAATTGTTAAAAGATTATTTGCGATAAGACTCATACGGATGAATAAGTAGTTGCTGGTTTGTTCAAATATAAAATAACTAATTTTATTAATGCCTGTTTCAAAAGCATCTATTGAAGATATAACTGAATTAGTACCATTGATAAACAGTGCTTATCGTGGTGAAGCATCTAAAAAAGGATGGACAACAGAAGCAGACCTGCTTGTGGGTGCCATGCGAACAGATGTCGCAATGCTTACAGAACTCATGAGTAATGCAAATGCTGCTGTATTGAAATTTACTGACGAAGAAAACAAAATCATTGGCTCCGTTTATCTGGATATCCAGGAACGAGGTTTATATCTCGGCATGCTGACCGTTTCTCCACTATTACAAGCCGGCGGCATAGGCAAACAACTGATGTATGCAGCTGAAGCATTTGCAAAAGAAAATAACTGCTCCTGCATTTTTATGAATGTAATATCTGTTCGCCATGAACTGGTGGCCTGGTATGAACGGTTAGGTTATTATAAAACCGGCGAAACAAAACCATTGCCTGCCGATAACCGTTTCGGTGTGCCCACACAACCTATTGAGTTTGCCATTATGGAAAAGAAAATGTGATCATTTCTTTTTTATACCAGTAATTGAAAATCCATATTGGCTTTCAGTTGTAACAGTAACATCTGTATAATTTATTTTCTCGAGCCATTGCTTTGCCACATCATGCGGAACTTCGAACCGGAACTCAGGTGTGAAGCCATCCAACAGGTCAATCATCTCTTCCCGGAAGTTGGGAGCATTACGGTTTTTTATTTTTTTGATGAGAAATGTAAAAGGAAAAACGAAAAGCAAAAGAAAAACAAAAGCAACTTTCAATGGCAGCCTGCGGGTAAACTTTCGTAGCAGCATCATCAACCTGTGCAATATGTTTTTTTGGGGATGATAGAG
>JBBSJN010000139.1:0-8486 GCA_038257235.1 Chitinophagales bacterium | reverse complement strand
GCAATTTTTGTTCCGTCTGGTGAAAAAGTAGGATGCAACACTTTGTCGTCTTCCAGTTTGATTAGTTTTTTAGAAGCCGCATCAAATAAATAAACTATTGCTTTTGAAGATCTGCGATAAATCTTTTCTATATCTTTTCTGATCAATACATTGTTCGGATTAGCATCTGTCCGAATAATATCTTCAGGGTCGCCAATTGATTTACCATTCTCATCTTTCAGGTCAGCAGCTTTTATTTCAGTTTCTGTTTTTGCAGATCCGAAATCAGCTTTTACAAATTCGCCTCTGAATGTTCCTTTTTTGTAAATGTCTTCAAGAGTAATCTGTTTTGTTTGCGCTATTGTAACAAATGGCAGTAAAAACAACAGTAAAAAAAGCTTACGCATAGTCATTTTATTTTTTGATGATTGTTTTGCTATACAGTGACGAAGCAATGCCCGTAAAAGTAGCGTAATATGGTATATAGCGGATACCGCACATAAAAAAGCCCCGTATCTCCTAGATTATACAGGGCTTTAGTAAATAATTATCTGATTATTTGTTTTTTAGTTTTTCTGTCATATAATCAAATCTTTTCCCGGCAATATCAGCCATATCAGGAATTTTTTCTACCCGATATTCACCTGCTTCGAGTTTTTTCTTTGTTTCGGAGAAGGCATTTAACGTCATTTCAATATCCTCATCAGTATGAACAGCAGAAGGAATTAAACGATAAATAATATGCCCTTTTGGAATAACCGGGTATACAACGATAGAAGCAAAAATTCCATAGTTCTCTCTCAGATCCATTACCATAGCTGTCGCTTCGGGAATATCACCTTTCATATAAACAGGAGTCACCACCGAATCAGTTTTACCAATATCAAACCCACGGTCTTTTAATCCTTTTTGCAATTTCGTAGCATTACTCCAAAGCTTTTCTTTTAGTTCCGGATGGTTACGCAACAATTCTAATCTCTTCAGGTTACCAACAACTAAAGGCATTGGTAAGCTCTTAGCAAATATTTGCGAACGGATATTGTAGCGGATATAATCAACAATTTTTTTATCGCCGGCTATAAATGCACCTATACTTGCCATGGATTTAGCGAATGTAGAAAAGTAAAGGTCTATTGCATCTTGGCAATCTTGCTCTTCACCAGCACCGGCACCTGTTTTACCAAGTGTGCCAAAACCATGAGCATCATCTACCAATAAGCGGAATGGATATTTTTCTTTTAAAGCGACAGTTGCTGTTAAATTGCCCTGATCGCCAGCCATGCCAAACACTCCTTCTGTAATAACCAATATGCCACCAGCTTTTTGCTTTTCTGTTAAAGTTGTGGCTCTTTGTAATTGTTTTTCAAGGTCTGCCATATCATTGTGCTTGTACACAAAACGATGGCCTGGATGCAAACGTAGTCCGTCAATAATACAAGCATGGCTTTCAGCATCATATACAATCACATCATGCCGGCTGCAAAGCACATCAATGAGGCTTACCATTCCCTGGTATCCGTAATTAAGTAATGCAGCATCTTCTTTCATTACAAATGCTGCTAATTCTTCTTCCAATTGTTCGTGCAGATTAGTATTGCCGCTCATCATGCGGGCACCCATTGGATAAGCAAGGCCAAATTCCTTTGCACCATCGGCATCTGCCTTTCTTACTTCTGGATGATTTGCAAGCCCCAGATAATTATTCAAGCTCCAGACAATCATTTCTTTTCCACGAAACATCATGCGGCTGCCAATCTCTCCCTCCAATTTTGGAAATGCAAAATAGCCATGAGCTCTTTCACGGTATTGACCGAGTGGGCCGTAATTCTTTAATAAGCGTTCAAAAATATCTGCCATATAGCTTGGAATGATTTAGAATATATATTTGAAAAATTAGTGGCGCAAAGGTATGCTTTTGTCATTAATCTTAAAATGATGGTAACCTGTGGTTTATGGGCTTCGATGTTAAAACCCAATAAACAAGTTAGGGCTATTTTCTTATAGCATAAATTAGCTCATCCTTATATTCCCCGTTTTTAAAAATGGTGTTTTCCAGTTTTGCTTCCAGCATAAATCCGGCTTTCTCTAAAGCTTTTTGTGAAGCAATATTGGAACCAAATGGAATGGCAAAAATGCGATTGATGTCAAATGTCTTGAAACCATAATCTACCATTTCTTTAATTGCCTTAGTTATTATTCCAGTACCCCAGAAAGGTTCCGCCAGCCAGTATCCTAATTCGGCATTTTTACACATTATATCATCCTGCGGAAAAATGCCAATGCCTCCACTTGCTTTACTATCAATATCAATAGCAAAAACCTGGGCAGGGTTAAACTGATTCATTTTTTCAATAAAACTTAATCCGGCTTCCTTCGTGTAAGGATGCGGAAAAACATTCCTCATGTTTTTTGCAATGTTGAAGTTGTTGCCATATTCAACCAATGAATCAATATCTGACAGCGACCAGGGCCGAAGAGTGAATTGCATTGAACGGTTTATTTTAGGAATATCAATGTACGTATTAAAAACAAAAACCCGGTATTGCTACCGGGCTTTATTTTAAAATCCTTTTTTCTCATCCTTTTTCATTTTCTGATCAGGATTTTTTACATATTTCTCCAGCCATTGGAATTGTTCGTTTAATAGGTGTAGAAGATTTTCTCTTCCCTGGTAACCATGTGCCTCATAAGGTAAACTTAGATATTTTACCGTACCTCCATTTCCTTTTATAGCGTTAAACATTCTTTCACTTTGGATAGGATAGGTACCAGTGTTATTATCCATTTCTCCATGAACCAATAGAATGGGTGTTTTTATTTTATCTGCATTGCTGAACGGACTCATTTCATTATATAGATCAGGAGCCTGCCAATAAGTACGGTCTTCATTTTGGAAGCCAAATGGAGTTAACGTTCTGTTATAGGCACCACTTCTTGCAATACCGGCTTTAAATAATTTAGTATGTGCTAGAAGATTTGCCGTCATAAATGCTCCATAACTATGACCCCCAACTGCCATACGGTTTTTGTCGCCAATGCCGATTGAATCAAGAACATTTACAGCCGCTTCTGCATTCATTGTTAATTGCTGAATAAAATCATCGTTTGGTTTTTTGTCTTTGCCTGCTGCCACAATTGGCATTTCTGCATTATTAAAAACAGCATAACCTTGTGTTACATAAAAGATAGGTGAGCCTCCATTCACCAATGTAAATCTATGTTCACTTCCACGAATCTGCGCAGCATCTGCAGCAGAATTAAATTCTCTTGGATAAGCCCAAATTAGAACAGGGAGTTTACCATCACGGTCTTTATTGTAACCTTTTGGCAGGTATAGATCGCCGGTAAGATCAACGCCGTCAGCTCTTTTATATTTTATCTTTTCTTTTGCAACTCCATCCATCTGGGGATAAGGGTTGTTGAATTGTGTGATTTGCTTGTCAGCAATTTTTGCTTTCCCACCGGATCCTGCGGACAGGTTTTTGATCCAGTAATTGGGAACAACAGATTCACTTTCTTTTCTTGTAAGAAGTTCCAGTTTGTCAGCATCTAAAACTTTTGTGATACTTTCATAAAAGCCTTCATTGCTTCTCCAAATAATATCTGTTTTTTTAGTTGTCAGATCAAAGGTTGCAAGGAAAGGCAGATCGCCTTTCGGAGAACTGCCGGTAGTATTATTCATCAATATTTTAGTTCCATTGTCAATCAGTTTTACAACATCCCTTTTCCATTGGTTTTGTTCAGTAACCGGGTTGCCGGGATCGGAATAAGCATCTGTAAAATTTCTTTCCATCAGGACACTCATTTCTCCGGTTGATGGGTTGAACTGACTTGCCTGAGTTTTTTGTTTGCCTCTTAAACCCTCATATACCATTGCAAAAGTTGGGTTACCCCAGGCTACACTCTGGTAACGCATTTTAGTTTTGAACAACTGCTTTGCTTCTGTATTAAATGGAGCAGCTAAAGCATATACCGCATCATGAAAATCAATATTCTTTTTAATCATACCACTATCTAATGGCATACACCAGATTACTGTGGCAGCTTCATCATCTCTCCAGTCGAAACTGCGGGGAGCTATTTGAACATTATCATTTCCTGCCGGTGCAGTTTCGGAAGAAGGAAGGTCCGCTAAGTGTTTCACCATTTTACCATTCATATCAGTTATCATAACTGTTGAAGGAAATCCTCCCGCCGGTACTGTATAGGAAAATGGTTTCTTTAATGTACGGACAATCATATACTTTTTATCAGGAGAAATATTTGTGGTTGCATAAATTGCAGGGTTTCCAATTTTTGTTTCAGCGCCATTTACATTTTTTACCAATTGTGTAGTAGCATAAAATTCATAAAGCTTCTCATCGTAAGGGTTTTTAATAAGATCCTGATACGTTGGGCGGGGAGATGCTTTACCATAATTTTCCTGAACAGTTGGCCCGGTAGGTACAGCAGGTCTTACGGGTGCAGCAGCAGTTGGTTTAATAATTGTTCTGTATAATAAAGTAGTTGCATCATACCATTGAAAGCCCCCTGAAATTACATTTAGTGCTGTCTTATTCACTTTCATTGCTTTTTGAGTTGCCACATCAATTACATACAAATCCACCTGTGTGGGAGTTGTATTTGTAAAGGCAATTTTTTTATCATCCGGACTAAAAGAAACACTTCCTGCATAAAGAGGGGATGGCAGGCCGCTTATTTTATAATCCTTACCAGTTTGAATATTGCGAAGCGAAAGATCATTAATAAAATTCTGACGGCTTGGCGCAAAGTTGGCCGGATTGATACGAAGACCCGCAATCTTTAATTCTGGTCTAGCCAGTTCTTCCACCGATGGATAACTATTGCTTTGCATGAACAACATCCAATGGCCTTTGTCATCAACTCTTACACCAGGTGTTGGTTTTGCAAGTAGCATATCAGCAATGTCTTTTGGAGGCATTGTGTAACCGGCATCATCCTGTGCTTTAGTAGTAATGGTAAGCAATAAAAAGAAGAAGGAAAAAATCAGGGCATATCGTTTGGTAAGCATGATATAAAATTTAGTGGAACAAGATAAGTAAGAATTGAATAGCTTATTGAACCGTTGATGTAAAAAAATATAATAGTGAGAAGAATTATCGGGTATAAACGATGCCATCTTTAATAACCAGTTTTATATTTCTTATATTTTTAATATCAACGGATGGATCATTTTGAACAGCAACCAGATCGGCCAGCAATCCGCTTTTTATTCTGCCAATTTTATCGGCATAACCGAAAACGTCGGCATTTACTGATGTGGAAGACCTCAAAACATCTATTGGCTTCATGCCGTATTCCACCATCAGTTCCATTTCTCTGGCATTATCGCCATGTGCATAGACACCAACATCTCCACCCATACAAATAATAACACCAGCCTTCAAAGCCATTTCAAATGTTTTCTTCTTATTGATGATTCTCTCCGGTTCAGGATCAATTCCTTTTTTCCAGCCTCTGTATTGTGAGATGGCATCACCAGCCGATAATGTAGGACACAGTGCCACTCCCTTTTCTTTCATCAGATTAAAAACTTCTTCAGTACCGTTATCCCCATGTTCAATTGTAGATACTCCTGCAATAATGGCTCTGGTCATGCCTTCAGGTGTGGCTGCATGAGCAACAACTTTTCGTCCACTGTTTTTTGCTGTGGTAACTGCCATTTCTATTTCCTCCTCTGAAAAAGTAGCTTTGGCTTCTCCATTCTTTCCCCATCGGTAATCTGCATAAAGTTTTATCAGATCGGCGCCTTTACTGATTTCTTCTAATACCTCCTTTTTTAATTCTTCAATTCCTGAAACTTCTGCAGCGCCTTGCGGCAATTCTATTTCAGGGTTTTCGCTTTTTGGTCCGTAGGTTCCTTTTAAAACGATTGCTCTTGTTGCTATTATCATTCTGGGACCCGGAATAATTCCCTTTTCAATTGCTTTTTTCAAACCGACGTCATCATACATAGCACCTTCTGTTCCCAAATCTCTTACAGTAGTAAATCCGGCCATCAATGTAGCTTTGGCATGATTAACAGCTCTTGCTGTTCTTTCTGCCCTTGATTCTTTCAATACCTGATCATCCCAGCTTGTTTCATTATACGGATGCAGGAATAAATGTGAATGTCCTTCAATCAATCCGGGTAATAATGTGTGACCTTTCAATTCAATTATTTCAGTTTCTGCCGGAAGTTTGAAATTCATGGCACCAACCTGTTCGATTGTATTATTCTTTATCAGCACAACCCAGCCATTATGCATTTGTTCACCATCAAAGACACGGTCGGGTTTTAACAGAATGTAATTATCTGCTTTCTGACTTAAAGATGATAAAGTTGTAAGTAAGCAACATGCAAAAGATAGAAACAATTTCATAGTTTAAAACTAAAAAGAATTGGGCAATATTGATTTTACTTTTATATTTGTCCGGTAATGATACAGAAAACAAACAAAATATGGTGGTGGCATACAACTCGAATGGGGCTGTAATGTTATTACTGTATTTGAAAAAATATATTCAAGCCCCGACTAAGTTCGGGGCTTTTATGTACCCCAAATCCCGTCCGACCGGTTCATCTCCGCCTGAATAATCAGATCGGGCAGGCGGGAGGGCTTAAAGGAGCTTTAGATGCTTTTAAATTGAAATGATTGTTTGTTTTTGGATAATGTTGATTAGAATATTTATTAATCATAAACTAAAGTTCCCCGCCGCGGCGGGGACAGGGTCATGAAAAAAATTGAAATAAATACAACCTGCAAACTTATGCTGGCGGATGTATTCACTCCCGTAAGTATTTACCTGCGTTTAAGAGATCGCTTCAGAGATACTATTTTATTAGAAAGTACCGATCACCACAGTTCAGAAAACAGTTATTCTTTTATTGGCATCAATGCGATTGGTGGAATAGAAATCAGTTCAAAGGAATCTGTTGAATTTAAATTACCAGGAAGGAATGTGGAGAAGGTAAGCTTGAAAAGTAATAGTGAAGTTCCACAGATGCTTTGGGAATTCATGCAAAAATTTGATATAAAGAAAGGGGAAACAAAAGAAGAAAAGTTTGCACAAGGATTATTTGGTTATACTTCTTATGATGCTGTTCAGTTTTTTGACACGGTAAGTCTCGCAACTCGTAGCTCAAGTCTCGATGCTATTCCCCTTATGCGTTACCGGCTTTATCAATATGTAATTGCTATTAATCATTTTAAAGATGAATTATTTATTTGTGAAAATAAAATTGCAGGTGTTGAAAGTGATGTAGCAGTTGTAGAATCATTAATAAGAAGTAAAGATGTTCCTGTTTACCCTTTTGCTGCGAAAGGAGAGGAAATGACCAATATAAAGGATGAGGCCTATAAGGAAATGGTGAAAAAAGGAATTGCCAGTTGCAATCGTGGAGATGTATTCCAAATTGTATTGAGCAGAAGGTATCAGCAAAAATTTATTGGTGATGAGTTTAATGTGTATAGAGCCTTGCGAAGTGTAAACCCATCGCCGTATTTATTTTTCTTTGATTACGGAGATTATAAATTAATGGGCTCTTCACCGGAAGCACAAATAGTGATTCAAGATGGGACTGCGGTTCTTCATCCGATCGCCGGAACATTTAAAAGAACCGGAGACGATGAGGCAGATAAAAAAGCAACTGAAAGATTACTGGAAGATGAAAAAGAAAATGCTGAGCATGTGATGTTAGTGGATTTAGCCCGAAATGATTTAAGTCGGATTTGCGATGAGGTATCAGTTGCCCAATACCGGCAAGTACAATATTTTTCTCATGTCATTCACCTGGTAAGTGAAGTGAAAGCTAAAGTGAGAGAGAACAGTAATCCATTTGAATTAATGGCGAAGACTTTTCCTGCCGGAACATTGAGCGGTGCTCCTAAATTCAGAGCAATGGAATTGATTGATAGCTATGAACCAACTTCAAGGAGTTATTATGGCGGTTCTATTGGGTTTATGGGATTTGATGGAAGTTGTAATCATGCTATTATGATCAGAACATTTCTAAGTCAGCACAATACTTTGACTTATCAGGCTGGGGCAGGTGTTGTGGCTGCAAGCAATCCCGAGAATGAATTGCAGGAGGTGAATAATAAACTCGGCGCATTAAAAAAAGCGATTGACCTCGCAAAAGATATTTAAATATGAAAGTTTTAGTTTTCGATAATTACGATTCGTTTACTTACAACCTTGTCCATTTGGTGGAGAAGATCACCCATGAAAAGGTAGATGTATTTCGAAACGATCAGATAGCATTGGAAAAAGTAAAGGAGTATGATAAAATAATTTTATCACCTGGCCCGGGCATTCCGGAAGAAGCAGGTTTATTATTGCCTTTGATAAGGGAATATGCACCATCGAAATCTATTCTTGGTGTTTGTTTAGGTCATCAGGCAATTGGCGAGGCGTTTGGTGGAAAGTTGATAAATCTTTCAACTGTATATCATGGTGTTGCCACGCCGATTCAAATTGATAGAAAGGTGAAAAGTGATTTGTTT
>JBBSJN010000138.1:0-8520 GCA_038257235.1 Chitinophagales bacterium | reverse complement strand
TTTAATCACCTCTGGAAATTTATGTATAAAATCTCCTTGGCCGGGAATATTAAGAACTACCTGGGGCGATCATGAACGATGCAGGATAAATTATTTTGCAACGTATGAGAATTTATACTTTACTGGTGATGGTGCATTAAAAGATGAAAATGGGAATTACAGAATTACGGGCAGGGTGGATGATGTGTTGAATGTGAGTGGACATCGTATCGGCACCGCCGAAGTGGAAAATGCGATCAATATGCATGCAGGTGTGGTAGAAAGTGCTGTTGTTGGATATCCGCATGGTATAAAAGGGCAAGGTATTTACGCCTACGTCATTTATAACGGAAGGCATGTGAATGATGAGATGACCACAAATGATATTCTGCAAACAGTAACGAGAATCATCGGCGCAATTGCCAAACCTGAAAAAATTCAGTTTGTGACCGGTTTGCCGAAAACAAGAAGTGGAAAAATTATGCGGAGGATTTTGCGAAAGATTGCTGAAGGTGAAACAGAGAATCTTGGCGATATATCCACATTGCTTGATCCGGGAGTAGTGGAAGAGATAAAAAATGGTAAGCTGTAGAGTTTAAATAATACCGTTAGATGGGTATATTTTTAATGAATAGTCAGTCTTAATTTTCAAGATGAAATATTTATCAGCTATTGGTTTTCTTTTTCTCAGTGTTTTTTGTAATGCGCAAAAATCTGTAATTGCAGAATTAGGACTTGATACATTTAAGCTTACAGGCTGCACACCTGTTAAAGATCAATATATGTCGGCCACCTGCTGGAGTTTTGCCAGCAATTCTTTCCTGGAAAGTGAATTGATTAAAAAAGGAAAAGGAAATTTTGACCTGAGTGAAATGTTTGTGGCCCGATATTCAATGAAGAGAAAGATTGAAAGACATCTTCAGCTCAAAGGCGGAAATTTCTTTACTCCCGGCGGCCAGTTTCATGATGTAGTATGGGTAATGAAGAATTACGGAATGGTTCCGGAAAATATTTACACAGGTAACCCAAAGCCCGGCTTACAACATGATCATGGAAATCTGGATACGGTAATCAGTCATTTTGTAAAGAAAATGCTGCAAGAAGGTGTGACAAAATTAAATCCCAGGCAAAACAAGTTTGTAGATAGTGTGCTTGACTATTATTTGGGAATTATAAAAACTGAATTCAAATACAATGGAAAAACCATTACTCCCAAAACCTATTTGGAAGAAATTTTAGCCATTGACCCGGATGATTATGTAGAGATCACTTCTTACACACATCACCCGTTTTACACAAAATTTATTTTAGAAGATAAGTACAACTGGACTGGCGATGCCTATTATAATATAACGATGGATGATTTTTCGGCTATCACAGATAATGCTTTGAAAAACGGCTATACAGTAGGCTGGGATGGCGATGCGGATGATGCCAATTTTAATTATAGCGAGGGATTGGCCTGGATGCCAGAGACAATTAATGATTATCAAAAATACCGGCAACAGGCATTTGAAAATGAAACTACACTTTTAAACCATATGATGCATATTGTCGGGTCGGCGAAAGACAAATACGGTTCAAAGTGGTACTATGTAAAAAATTCCTGGGGGAATAACACCAATGCACTAAGTGGTTATCTTTTTATACGGGAAGATTATTTTAAAATAAGAACGGTTGCTATTATTGTCAATATAAATGCAATACCATTGTCTATCCGCAAAAAAATGAATCTGTAAAAAATAAAACAGCACTGATGGGCTGCATTAAACTGTTCTTCTAAATATTTTTGTGTTGCTGTTGCTTATATTAATTTCAACAATTATACCATCATTTTATTTTCAATAAACAATCTTGAAAATAAAATATGATTAATCCGCTTTACAAATTACTTTTGACTGCTATATGATTATTTGCGGGGTATAATATTTTATGAATAAACGAAATTTCAAACTAAAACTGCGTTCATCACTTCGTTGGTTAGGTTGGGTATTGCTGGTGCAGTTTATTCTCATCAATATCAGCGCTGCTTTTTATGCTAACAAGTATTCTCATTTTTATACTAATCCGGCTGTCGGTACTGATTTTTCAAAAGAGAATGTTTTTCAAAAGACATGGAGGTTGTTTACAGGACCAAAGTTCCCTAAATCGGCTATTTATGAAAAGCCAAGCTTCCCGTTTGAAACGATAGATCTCACTACAAAAAATGGAACTAAAATAGAAGCATGGTATGGTAAATCGGACTCCACAGCAGTCGGTACAGTTATTTTGTTTCATGGTCTTTCACAAAACAAGGCAGCCAAGCTTTCAGAAGTTTATGAGTTTCGTTATATGGGTTACAATGTTATGATGGTGGACTTTCGATCACATGGTAACAGCGAAGGCAATACAACAACTATTGGTTTCAGAGAGTCTGAAGAAGTGAAACTGGCATATGAGTATGCAGTAAAAAATGGCGACCAGCATATTTTTCTTTGGGGCACATCAATGGGTGCCGTAGCCATTGCAAAAGCTGTGGCTGATTATGATATAAAACCTGCTGGAGTTATTTTGGAAATGCCTTTTGCTTCTTTGCAATCCCATCTAAGGGCAAGGGTGAGGTCAAATGGTTTCAGTGGATTTCCAGAAAAGCCTTTTGCCTTTTTGGTTACCTGCTGGACAGGAATAGAAAGAGGCTATAATGTATTCAAATTTAAAACAGATAAATATGCTGCAAAAATTGATTGCCCTGTATTGATGCAATGGGGAGCAAGAGATAATACTGTTTTAAAATATGAAACGGATAAAATTTTTAATGCAATTGCATCAAATAATAAAAAACTCGTTGTATACGGGAATGCCGATCATGAATCATTTTTGCAAAACGATCCGTCTAAATGGCGAAATGAAGTAGAGAAATTTCTTGCCGGCAATAAGTAATCATACTATTTTTTAATGGTGACTTTAGTGCCAGCTCCTGTAAAAGCATAAATCTCTTTCACCTCTTCATTTTTCATAGAAACACAGCCCTCTGTCCAGTTTTTATACCGGTCCACCATATAATCGTCATGTGGCCATGTGCCATGTATGCCAATTCCTCCACCGATACTTGCATTAGATGGTATTTCGCCTCTTTGTTTCCGTTGATTGAATCTTGCACGGCTTTCTTCATTAGGATAATCCAATGTGAGAAAACGGCACCACTTATCATGCACCCTTTTTGCTATGATGTAAAATGTGCCCTCAGGAGTATTTTTATCACCCTGCATTTTTTTATCAGTAAGGCTGTTATTGCCAAATACAACGGGGTAAGTGGCATACCAGCCTACATCGTCGTATACATTTAATTCATAATCTGATTTATCAACTACAATGGAGACCTTTCCCACGGGGCCTGCATTGCTCCAACTGAACCGCTTGTTTATTTTTGAACGGGTAGCATAATCAGCATTTGTTGCCAGCAAGCTGCTTCCCAGAAGTAAAGAAGTGAGAATGAAAATGTTTTTCATTTGCGATAAAAAGTTTTCAGTAAGGCCAGTAGAGTTTGCAAACTCAGGTGGGTGATTGCATTCTTTTCATGGCTATAAATCAGTGACCGTCCAATAGCTCAAACGCAGTGCCACAATCTTTTATTTTATACTGTGGATAAAGCTTTCCAAACTTACAATAAGTTTTAACTTGACGTTTAGAAAAGATACGAAGGGAAATTTCTTCAGTTTGTTTGCAATCAATAAAAAACCGGATTCACATGCATGAATCCGGTCTCCAAATTATCTATATCAATTTAAAAACGGCTAAGTCTGAAACCGAAATTATACGGGGTAATATCCAAACCTCTTTCATACATACTCTTGAAAGCATAAGAGCCGTAGAGGTGAACCGGACCTAAAGATAGTTCAGCTATGTAAGATAGCTTCCATTTCTCCAGGTCAAAATCATCTTTTGCTTTTTGTTTATTTTCATCAGAAGTAATGGTTTTATTGCGGGCACTATACAGGTAGCCTAAGCTTACTCCTGCACTTAAGCCAAATCCATTATTGCGTTTTGGTGTAAAGTTAAAGTTTAGCATCATGGGCACTGTAAGGTAATCGGCTGCCAGTTTATTTTTACTATAAGTTCTGCCTACAGTTCCATCAAGCATTACTACCGGTGCATTTACGATGGCTGGTGGATCTGCATTATAACGAATCGGTCTTTTATAGCGGTAATTATTTAATTCCAGCCCCAAACCGTATTTGAGATTTACAACATGCTTTGCCACATTTAACTTCTGCATAAATATCCAAATGTTTACATTTCTTGATTTGCCATCTTTCAGATCAAACCAGGTTTCATTACTGCCCGGAGCATAAGCTTGCGCAGCGGCACTGCCATAATTAGTATTATCATTATAGTTAGAAAATCCAAGATCAAATATCCCCCAATTAGTTTTAAGGTTCGATTGTTTGGTACTGCGGCGTTTTGAAATCTGTACTTCTTTATTATTCTCGTCGTCGTTTTTACTTCCTTTCTTGCGGATGATAATCATACCTCCGATCTTTATTGTATCTTCTGACGGAGGGTTGTTCTGTTTACCAGTAGTATCTGTTTGCGAAAAAACCGGTATCAGGGTGCATAGTGCTACACATAGGGTAAATATCCTTTTCATTTTGATAATTTTTATTTTAGGAATTTGTAATGCCCGCCTGACCGGATGGGCAGGGAGTTCGCCAAAAATATTCGTCAGCTTATTGAGAACATTTTCATGGCTCATTTCATCTTTTTCATTTTTAAATTAATTATTATTTCAGTTTGATGGCCAGCCCTGCTATCAATAATTTGCCATCATCTTCAGTCGCATCAATGTTAGTTCTTTTTTCAAAAGTCCGTGTTATCTTCCGGAAGAAACCGCGGAGTTTGTTTTTCTTATCATCTTGCTGGCTTTCCTCTTCTATAAAAGAGGCATTTGAATAGTCTGACGGCTTAGCAGTATTAGTTGTTACAACCGGATTTGTTAATGCGTCCACTTTTTTTGTTTCTTTAGGAACATTGACGTTTGCTATTGCAGTAGCCGCTGCATCATTCTTTGTTACATTCGGGTTATATATTGGCTGAGGCAGGTTATTGTTATTAACAGGGCTGATATTAGCGGTGATTACTTGATCTTCTTTTTTAGATGGAATTAAACTCTTGTTCGCAGGTAAGCTTTTAGGAACAATAACGGCATTTGTAACAGCCATATTTTTTACATCTTCTCTTGTTATTGGGGCTAAAGCCTGCTGAATATTGTTGCTTTCTTCAGGGTTTGCAATAACAGGGTTTTGTTTTTCATTTACATCAGCAACAATCGCTTCATTAGAAGGTTGATCAATTGTATTCACAACCGGATTCTTTTGTTCAGTTCCGGGAGTTTTAACTAGTGGGCCAATTTCGGTTGATGATTTTTTATTTAATACAAGAAAAGTAGTGAGTCCAAGTGACAGAATTAATATAGCGGCAACTGCCCTCCACCAGCGAACCGGTAAGCGACGAACCTTTTCTTCTCCTCTGTATAATGATTCTTTATTTGTAAAGACAATTGCTTCAGGTTGTAGTTTGCTTTTTTGCAGCAGCGTAAACTCTTTAGCAGCAACAGGATTGTTGGCAACAAATGCTTCAACAGCAATTCTTTGGCTGGTAGTTAATTCATCATCTATATATGATAACAGCCATTCTTCGTAATTCGCTACATTAATAATAGCATCACCTTTTATTAAGGCTTCTTTATTTTCAAAAACAATTAATTCATCAGGCACCAGTTTGAATTGCATCAGCAATTCCAGTTCTTCTCTAAGATCAGGATGGTGTTGAATAAAATCCTCCACCATGCGGCGATCTTCGCTGCTCAATTCGTTATCCAAGTAAAGGATAAAGAACTCTTCGTAATTATGGCGGTTTATATTCATTCTTTCAGTTGTCTTTAGTCAGGGGCTAGTATGTGTTTAATCTGCTTGTTCAAATCTCACAACATACTCTTCAGTTCTGACTTATATTACATTTTCAATTTTCACCAAATAATTTTTTAGTTGAACCCTGGCCCGATGCAAATATACTTTTACCTGGCTTGCATTCAGGTTCATAATCTCTCCTATTTCTTCGTAGCTATAACCTTCATAATCTTTCAGCAGTACCAATGATTTTTGTGTTTCGCTCAACCGGTTCAATGCTTCATCTAAAATCTTCTTTAAATTACTCACAGGCTTATTTTCGACTCTGGTTTCTTCGCTAAAATCTTCTCTTAATTGTATCCTTTTTACTTTTCTGATGTGGTCAATCATTTGGTGATAAGCCACAGTAAAAAGATATGATTTACATTTTTGTGCATCTACATTTTCCCGGTTGCGCCACATTTTTTCAAATGCAGTCTGCACTACATCCCTTGCATCTTCTTCATGGCGAAGATTTTTCAGAATGAACCGGTACACATTATCAGCATACGTAGTTACACATTCATTGTATTCTTGTTCAGTCATAAACAGCCGGAATGCAGTTAAAAATAGTTAATATGACCTGCTTTGACCTGTAATACGGTCTGCAGGCAAAAATGTTACAGCAAAAATTATTTTCAGTATTTATTGGTAATCAACAGGATGGACTTAAAGAAATTGTCGTGAAAGACTCTCATGAATAATTCCTACATCAGAATCTTTGACTTTACATTCTGTTGGTTGAGTTTTTACACAGGCAGTACTGTTGTCATCTACTGGCAAGCAATCTGTTGGAGATGAGCTGGTTAGAATGGTCAGACTTATTATTGCTGCTATTGCCAGTAAGCTGGTTACGATCCATTTTTTCTGATGCATTGATGTTGGTTTTCGAGTTTGACGAAGGTAAATACTGATTTGTTACAAAAAATGTAATACTTTTTTTAGTAAAAAAATAGTAGTTTATTCTGGTATTATGCCGATGTAGCAGCCGTTTCCCGATTTAATCGGGATTACGGATGCACAATCTGTATAAAATGAGTTGCCATATAACCAAAGCCGAAACTTGATGAAATGCAATATGAAACTGAATAATTGAGGTAATATCGAAGTGAATTGTGAGGCGATTTTCTAAAATACCTGTTTTAAGTAGCTTCCAGCTACAATGTATATTTGCGGATAAATAAAACCATATGAACGAGAATCTTGTAAAAAGAATAGGAAACGAAGTTGAAGAAATAAAAACCGCAGGGTTATATAAAAAAGAAAGAATTATTGCGAGCAGCCAGGGTGCTGAAATAACAGTGAATGGTAAAACGGTATTGAACTTTTGCGCCAACAACTATCTCGGTCTTTCATCTCACCCAAAAGTGATCGAAGCGGCGCATAAAGCAATTGACAACCGTGGATATGGAATGAGCAGTGTCCGTTTTATCTGCGGCACACAGGATATTCATAAAGAATTGGAAGAAAAAATCTCAAAATTTCTTGGAGTAGAAGACACCATATTATATGCTGCAGCATTTGATGCAAACGGCGGTCTGTTTGAGCCATTATTTAATGAACAGGATGCAATTATTTCTGATGCATTAAATCATGCAAGTATTATTGATGGTGTACGTTTATGCAAAGCACAACGTTTCCGTTACGAACATAATAATATGGAAGACCTGGAAGCAAAGCTAAAAGAGTCAGCGAATCTCCGAAGCCGGATCATTGTTACCGATGGATCTTTTAGTATGGATGGAACGATTGCACAATTAGATAAGATTTGCGATCTCGCCGACAAATATGATGCGATTGTGATGATTGATGAGTGTCATTCTTCAGGGTTTTTGGGAAAAACAGGAAGAGGTACTCATGAGTACCGCGGTGTAATGGGAAGAATCGATATTATTACAGGCACATTAGGAAAAGCATTAGGTGGTGCCAGCGGAGGATTTACTTCCGGCAGAAAAGAAATTATTGAAATGCTGCGCCAGAAATCAAGACCTTATCTTTTCAGTAATACAGTAGCACCTTCTATTGTTGGGGCTTCTATTGCGGTGTTGGATATGCTGACAGAAACTACTGAGTTGAGAGATAAATTAGAATTTAATACTAAATATTTCAGAACGAAAATGACTGAGGCCGGTTTCGACATTAAGCCCGGCGATCATCCTATCGTTCCCATCATGCTCTATGATGCAGTGCTGGCGCAAAACATGGCGGCCAAGCTTTTAGAAGAAGGTATATATGTAATTGGTTTCTTCTTTCCGGTGGTTGCCAAAGGCCAGGCAAGAATAAGAGTACAATTAAGTGCTGCACATGAGCAAGAACATTTAGATAAGGCGATTGCTGCGTTTACAAAAATTGGGAAGGAGTTGGGAGTGTTGAAATAATCTATAGTGTATAAGTATAAAAAAGACGCATCATTATTTGAAGCGTCTTTTTATTTTATAAAGAGATATTATTTAATATTTAAAGCTCTTGCCGCTTGCTTCAAAGCCTCAGCACCTACATTATCTCCCTCCAGTGTTACAAGATAACGGCCTCCCGCAAAATAAGTGAATGTGCAATCGTTGCTGGTTTTATCACAATGCTCAAAAGCATTTGCCCCATTAAATTCAACGGTCTTTGT
>JBBSJN010000137.1:0-8573 GCA_038257235.1 Chitinophagales bacterium | reverse complement strand
TGGTGAAGAAAGACCTTTTGTAATGACAGGCCAATATGAGAAAGTTTTTCCAATGGATATTTATCCGGTACATCTCCTCAAATCTATTTTGGTGGAAGACCTTGAATTGATGGAAAAACTTGGCATTTATGAAGTAGTGGAGGAAGATTTTGCACTTTGTGAATTTGTCTGCACTTCAAAAATTGAATCACAACTTATAATCAGGAAAGGATTGGATATGGCAAGAAAAGAACTAGGATAAACTGTGTTTTTTAAATACCTAAAGAATATTTATTGCTGAATCATAAGGCAGATTAAATTAATGTTGGATGAAACCATTAAGGAAATTATTGGATAAGTTTAAGCCTAAGTTTGAAAAGGGCGGCAAACTGGAAAAATTTTATCCGGCATTCAATGCTATTGAAACTTTTTTATTTGTTCCCGGCGAAACTACATTGCCCGGCAGTGCCCATGTAAGAGATGCTATTGATCTTAAAAGAACAATGATATTGGTTGTGCTGGCCATGGTGCCCTGCCTGTTATTCGGCATGTGGAATACAGGTTACCAGCATTATCTTGCTATTGGAGTTGCTGATGCCTCTTTAATTGATAATTTTTTATTCGGCGCCATCAAAGTGTTGCCAATCGTTATTGTATCCTATGTTGTCGGATTAGGTGTTGAATTTTTATTTGCCATCATCCGCAAGCATACAATAAATGAAGGTTATCTGGTTACTGGCAGTCTTATTCCATTAGTGATGCCGGTTGATGTTCCATTATGGATGGTGGCTGTGGCCACCGTTTTTGCGGTTATTATTGGCAAAGAGGTTTTTGGTGGTACCGGAATGAATATTCTGAACCCTGCTCTAACCGCCAGGGCTTTTTTATTTTTCGCCTATCCGTCTAAAATGTCGGGTGATGAAGTTTGGATCAATACGGGGTTGGAAAAAGGACAACATCTTGTAGATGGTTTTAGCGGAGCCACACCATTAGGAAATGCAGCTGCCGGATTTGCAGATAAGATTCCTGATTTTTCCAATTCATTTATTGGAACTATACCGGGATCGATCGGTGAAACTTCCACATTGGCTTGCCTGATTGGTGCCGCTATTCTTTTATATACCGGCATCGGAAGCTGGCGCATCATGTTGTCCGTTTTTGTGGGTGGCTTTTTGATGGCAATGGTATTTAACATGATTGGCTCTAATACGTTGATGCAGATTGAACCTGCTCATCAATTAGCATTGGGAGGTTTTGCTTTTGGCGCAGTTTTTATGGCTACTGATCCGGTAACCGCAACACAAACCAATACAGGAAAATATATTTACGGATTTTTAATAGGGCTGTTTGCTATCATGATCAGGATCTTCAACCCGGCGTACCCGGAAGGAATGATGATGGCTATTTTATTTATGAATGTAATGGCGCCACTGATAGATCATTATGTGGTGGAAGCAAATATTAAAAGAAGGATGAAGAGAGTAAAAATCAAAAAGGGATGAAAAAGAATACCAATAAATATATATTTATTTTTTCTTCCGTCATGGTAGTGATTGTCGCTGTATTGTTGTCCATGGCGGCTATTGGATTGGGTCCGATACAAAATAAAAACATACGGATCGAAAAGATGCAGAATATTCTGGGAAGTGTGGCCGTACAAAGTGATCCGTCAAATGCCGAACAGTTATTCAGCCAGTATATAAAAGAGCAGGTGGTGCTGAATACGAAAGGCGAAGCAGTAACAGGAGAGGTCACAGCTTTTGATATTGATCTGAAAAAAGAATTAGATAAAGTAAGAACCGGAAAGGCAGACAAGCAGTTGTTCCCATTGTTTGTTAGTGAAAAGGAAGGCAAAAAATATTACATCATTCCTGTTCGTGGCAAAGGGCTTTGGGGCCCGATCTGGGGATTTATTTCACTGGAAGAAGATATGAATACTGTTTATGGAGTCAGTTTCGGACATAAAAGTGAAACGCCGGGATTGGGTGCAGAAATTGAAACGAACTATTTTCAAAGTCAGTTTCCCGGTAAAAAAATTTTAGATGAGAATGGAAAATTTATTTCGGTGGAAGTAATTAAAGGAAAAGCTACTGCCAATAATCCGCATGGGGTAGATGCTATTTCCGGAGCTACAGTTACGAGCAATGGTGTTTCTGAAATGATACAAAGAACATTGAAAAATTATATTCCCTATTTCCAAAGGATAAAGAAGAAGGAATAACAGGGTCAGCTATTAATTCATTTATATAAATAAGTTGATATGAGTACTGAAACAATCAAATCACCTCCTAAAAAGAAGCCACCCAGGGAGTCTTTGCTTTCAGCAAAAAACCGGAAGCTGTTGAAGGATCCGCTGAATGATGATAATCCAATTACTGTACAGGTGTTGGGCATTTGTTCGGCATTGGCAGTTACGGTAAAAGTAAAACCTTCCATTGTGATGGCATTGGCAGTTATTGTGGTATGTGCTTTTTCCAATCTTGTCATTTCGCTGATTCGTAATGCTGTTCCATCCAGGATAAGAATAATTGTTCAGCTAACCGTAGTGGCAACATTGGTGATATTGGTAGACCAGGTTTTAAAAGCTTATGTATATGATGTAAGCAAACAACTTTCTGTTTTTGTGGGATTGATCATTACCAATTGCATTATCATGGGCCGGTTGGAAGCCTTTGCAATGGGTAACAAACCCTGGCCTTCTTTTTTAGATGGCATCGGCAATGGGTTGGGTTATGGAATCATTTTAATACTGGTATCCGCCGTACGGGAATTATTGGGCAATGGTACGCTGATGGATTATCAGATTATACCCGGCGCAGCCTACAAGGCAGGTTATTTTAATAATGGCTTAGCGATTTTACCTCCCATGGCATTGATCGTTGTGGGTATCATTATCTGGATACAACGAAGTAAGAATAAGAAACTAATTGAATCAAACTAAACAATATTTGTTATGGAATATTTTAATACGTTTATAAAAGCTGTTTTTATCGAGAACATGATCTTTGCCTATTTCCTTGGCATGTGTTCTTATCTTGCAATTTCCAAAACCGTAAAAAATGCAGTTGGTCTTGGCATCGCTGTCATTTTTGTGCTGGGAGTATCTGTTCCCGTTTGTTATCTGCTCGAAAATTATGTACTTAAAGCAGGAGCATTAACATGGTTGTCTGATGATTTGGCCGGTGTGGATCTGGGCTTCCTGAGTTTTATAGTTTACATCGCTACGATTGCTGCGATTGTACAATTAGTGGAAATGGTGGTAGAGAAATTTGCACCGGCACTGTATGCCGCATTAGGTATTTTCTTACCGTTGATTGCAGTTAACTGTTCGATATTAGGTGGTGCGTTATTCATGCAGGAAAGAGAATATGCAACCGTAGGAGAAGCCTCCGTATTTGCATTGGGTTCCGGAGTTGGCTGGTTCCTGGCCATTGTTGCATTATCTGCCATCCGTGAAAAGATAAGGTACTCGAATGTGCCTGCACCGTTAAGGGGATTAGGTATCACATTTATTATAACAGGACTAATGGGAATCGCATTTATGAGTTTTATGGGAATTAAATTTTAATCATCAGAAATCATGATATTATTATCTATTGATACAATAACGTTAGTTGCCAGTGTAATTGTTTTTTTTACATTCAATTTTATATTGGTGGCTCTTATCCTTTATGCAAAGGCAAAGCTGATACCTTCGGGATTGGTGAAGATTGTACTCAACGGAAAAGAAACGATTGAAGTAGAAGCAGGTTCAAGCATACTTACCACTCTCTCCAATAAAAATATATTTCTACCATCGGCTTGTGGCGGCGGTGGTACCTGTGCCATGTGTAAGTGCAGGGTTTTATCTGGTGGTGGTGAGATATTGACAACCGAAAAACCTTATTTTACAAGGAAAGAACAACAGAATAACTGGCGGCTGGGCTGCCAGGTAAAAGTGAAGCAGGATATGGAAGTAGAAGTGCCGGAAGAAATTTTTGGTATTAAGAAATGGGAATGTGAAGTGGTATCCAACGATAATGTGGCAACTTATATTAAAGAGTTTGTAGTGAAATTACCCAAAGGTGAATTCCTTGACTTTAAACCCGGCAGTTATATTCAGCTGGATGTACCGGAGTGTGAGGTTGATTTTAAAAATGAATTGTACAAGATAGATCCGAAGTTTCATGACGACTATGATAAATTCAAGATCTGGGATTTGAAAATGAAAACGGGTGAATCAATTTTCAGAGCTTATTCCATGGCCAATCATCCGGCAGAGGGAAATATTATTATGCTGAATATACGTTTAGCAACACCTCCTTTTGACAGAAAAGCCGGTGGTTTTATGAAAGTAAATCCGGGTATTTGTTCTTCTTATGTGTTTTCCTGTAAGCCAGGTGATACAGTAAGTGTTGCGGGTCCGTTTGGTGATTTTCATATTAAGGACACCAAAAAAGAAATGATCTATATCGGTGGCGGCGCAGGAATGGCCCCGTTGCGGTCGCATTTGTTTCATTTGTTTCATACGAAGAAAGAAAGGGAAAGAAAAATTTCATTCTGGTATGGTGGCAGATCATTGCGGGAAGTGTTTTATACAGATCACTTTACTTCCATTGAAAAAGATTTTTCCAATTTTCAATATAATATTGCTTTGTCCGAACCGTTGCCCGAAGACAACTGGACAGGTTATACAGGATTTATTCATTTAGTATTATTTGACAACTATCTTAAAAATCACCCGGCACCGGAAGATATAGAATACTACCTCTGCGGCCCACCGATGATGAATGCAGCTGTTTTCAAAATGCTGGATAACCTGGGAGTGCCACCGGAGAATATTGCCTTCGATGATTTTGGCGGATAAACCCCTTCCCTTCCTACCCCGATAATATCGTGGCATAAAGTGGATTAAATACTTTTATTACAGAAGGGCTTGGTTTTTTGATATTATCTTAGGTTTTAATCTGACCACTTTTAAGCCATAAATTGTTTCACAAATGAGATTATATCATTTATCGTTTTTAATACCGATTTTATTTTCTAGTTGTAATCAAAAAGAAAGCGATTTAATTAAAATCTCCGGTGAAGCACAGGGAACCACTTATCACATCTCATACTATGCTGAAAAGAACATCAATTACAAACCGGCGCTTGATTCCATATTTAAAAAAATAGATTCTTCGCTTTCTACTTATTTGCCTGCATCCATTATTTCAAGGATCAACAGGAATGAAACGAATGTTTTGGTGGATGATCATTTCATCAAAGTGTTTAATAAGTCAATGGAAGTTTCTAAACTTACTGCCGGGTCTTTTGATATTACGGTGGCACCCGTCATAAATGCATGGGGTTTTGGTTTTTCAAAAAAAGAAAAAGTGGATAGTGGAATGATTGATAGTCTTCTCCAATTTGTGGGGTACAAAAAAATACAAATAAAAGGTAAGCAACTGATCAAGGAAAAACCCGGCATCATGCTCGACTTCAATGCTATTGCACAGGGATATACAGTAGATGTTATTGCGAAATTTCTTGAATTGAAAGGGATTAGAAGTTATTTTATTGAATTAGGAGGAGAAGTAAAAGCAAGAGGGAAAAAAAGTGGAGATGAATATTGGAAAGTGGGAATAGACAAACCGAATGAAGAGGAAGGGGAAAGAGAATTACAATCAATTATAAAAATGCAGGATCAGGCTTTGGCTACTTCCGGTAATTACAGAAAGTTCTATGTGGAGAACGGAAAAAAATTTTCTCATATCATTGATCCGGAAACCGGTTACCCGGCAAAAAATAATTTATTAAGTGTAAGTGTGGTGGCCAATGATTGTATGACGGCTGATGCCTATGCCACTGCCTTCATGGTAATGGGATTAGAGAAATCAAAAGAATTTCTGGCAGCACATACAGCACTTCATCTCGAAGTATTCTTTATTTATGACGATAAGGGAGAATGGAAAACTTACACTTCAGATAGTCTAAAAAAACTGATGGAGGAATTGCATTAAGATTTGCAGACTTCATTCGACTTAGCACCACAAATACCGCAGGCTCCGTCTTCACTTTTTAATAAAGGATTATTGCTGCTGCAGGTGCCGGAAAACTGGCCATTCTTTTTGACCAAAAGTTTGATAGCTATCCCTGCAATACAAATTCCAACAACTATTATTGAGATCAGGATCAGTTGCATGGTTAAATGTACAAAAATTTATTTTTAGTGATTTGGCGACCCCGGCGGGATATGAAACGGCTATTGAATATCAATTTTATTACGAAAAGCCATTAAAGAAACAGGGTCATTAAGAAATTTAGAAGGATTTATACCCCAATCATGGTATTGATCAAATTTTTAAGGATAGTGCAATCCTTTGATCAAATTCCCACAATTTAGAAACCAATTAGGAATGTACAAGCTAGGCGGAAGTTTTTAAATATGTGGTTGATATAAAATCTTTACTCAGCACTTTTACTTTTCCCTGCCTGTCAGCTACGTAGAAAATCAACAGGTGTATTATCAGAAACAGTAAGATTGAATGGAATATTATTTTTTTCATCTAATTACTTTTTTCAGTCTGGTAAAATAAAAAAAGCCCCTCCATACCGGACATGTATAAATATTTCGGGGCTTTAATTATTATCGAAAACGTTAGGACAAGGTTTAATTGTCTATGTATATCCTAATTTAAAAAATAGTTTGACCGGATTTTATTCATACCGCTTTTAATAATAGTTAAGATCATTTTAAACTGGTCGTTCGGTTTTATATAATTGGAAAAATGTTATCATGATTTCTTTTTATACGATAGGATGAACCGTGTCCCCTTTCCCACTTCCGACCGTACATTTATCCCAATATGGTTTGCCTTAAGGATAGATAGTGAACCTGATAATCCCAGGCCCATGCCACCGGGCTTATTGGTGAAGTACGGTTTGAACAGGTTATTTAGATTTTCTTTGCTGATGCCAGTGCCATTGTCTTTAATTACTATATAATAAACGCTGTGAAGTTGTTTTGTAGTGATTTCTAACAGACCATTTGTAGCCGGCATGGCTTCAATTGCGTTGATGATAATATTCGTCAAAGCGATTTTTACCTTAAAGCTGTCAAGGTTTATTTTAAAATTCTGTGTGCTATGGTTTCTCCTGACAGTGATATTCTTAAGTTGAAGCCGATCTTTATTCGCCATCAGCACTTCCTGCAGGAGGTAACGAATAGAATGTGGTTTCGGCTTTATTTCATGCGTATTCGGAGAATTAAGAAGATCAGCTAACATATTCTTTATCCGATCTGCATTCCGCATTAAAATCTCCAGGAGCATTGCCTGGCCCTCATCCCTTGCCGTTTGCATTAATACATCTATCGCCAGATTAATATTGGTCAATGGGTTACGCATCTCATGCACCAGTGTATAAATAAACTTCTCGGGATCTTCCGGGATTACCAAGGCAGGTGAAGGTGAATTATGAAGCTTAACTGGTGATAAATGAATATAAGCTTTCGGGGCTTCTTTAGTGATTGTAGATAAGTTCATTTTAAGCATTTTTAGTTACTGCATTAAAGATGCACTCATTTAGTATTATAAGTGTTATATCTAGCTGTTTGAATATTGCATAATTCACACAGACGGATTTGTAAGACCTCTATTCATACCCACTTTAATAGTAGTATGAGATCATTTTAAACCGGCCGTTCGGTTTTATATAATTGGATGAATGTGCCGGTATGATCATCCCCTGGCCGATTCTAATATGGTGAATACATTGTCAAGAATGATCTCTGCCTTTCCTTCAAGGATCTGAATAAAACTGTCAAGCGGCGAGGGTTTCTCTGTCAATCCTTCCCCACTGTCAGAAGACATGACACTGATATTCCCTGTTGGTTTTTTAATGATCGTTTTTTGAACAACTGAATTAACCATATACTCAAGATTTCAACAAGGATATGTGCAACTGATTTTCCAGCTCATTTTCTTCCGGTTTTACTGTCATGTATTTTTCGCTCATAGTACTTATTTTAAAAATAATTTTTTGATGGAGTATTCCGGCGTTAAAAGGTAAAGGTCACTTTCTGTTATGCAGATGAAATTGTAGAACCTTGTCATTATAGTATATAGTCAAACATTATTACCGGATTCACTATACCTAAAAAAAAGATCCCTGCATATACAGGGATCATACCAAAACCAACTGCTGTGTGAGAAATTCTTATTATAAAGATCGGGTTCATTGTTTCATCAACTATTACAGAATTCCGTGTAAAACTTTTATAATTCCCAGTTTTGAAATATGCCGGTTTACTGTTTTAGCCAAATTTCTTGATGCCCGGAAATGAATGAAAGCCATTTTCATAGTTAATCGTAGTATTTAGGATTTTAAGCTTTTCGGTGATCCTTATTTCCAGGTGTTTCTGAGATTTATTTTTTTTAGCTTCCAGCAGGGCTCTTTCATAAGAGGAGACAGCCTCTTTATAATATCCGTCGTTTTCGTTCCTCAGCGCTTCCACAAATAGTACGACAGGGACATTTCTTTTTCTTTTCCATACGAAATAAAAACGAACTAATAGGATAATGATGAGTAGCGTAATGATCAGTAAGATGTACAATGGCATAGTCTGTTTT
>JBBSJN010000136.1:0-8611 GCA_038257235.1 Chitinophagales bacterium | reverse complement strand
TTCCATAGCATTTATTCCAGCCAATTCCGGTGGATTATTATTTTCTCTCATTCTTACATAACCAACAGCTTTCTCATTTTCATAAGCCAGTAAAAAAATATTACCAGCTGCTCCTACTTCTTTGATGAGTAATTCTTTGGAAAACGATTCATCTTGAAATTTATCCATATTTTCTTTTGAATTCATGGAAGCAAAAGTTTCTACAAATGTTTGCTGACTCAATTCTGCAATAAGTTCAGCATCCCGTTTATCTGCAATTCTTATTGTTAACATAATAATTTTTTACAAATTGGCCACTACTATTATTTTTATATAAATGGACGTATAAAATAAAAACTCTCCTTTTCAGAGAGTTTTTCATATAAAAAAAATGAGAATATTGTTCGGTTTAAACATTTTCTATCACCATAGCACTGGCTCCACCACCACCATTACATATTCCTGCTGCGCCATATTTTGCATTATTTGCCTTCAATACATTGATCAATGTAACAACAATCCTGGCTCCGCTGCATCCCAACGGATGGCCGATTGAAACTGCTCCGCCATGCACATTTACTTTTGCCGGATCAAGCTTCAGTCGTTTTGAATTTTCAATGCCAACAACAGCGAAAGCTTCGTTTAACTCCCAATAAGCAATGTCTTCCATTTTCAAACCAGCTTTGGCAACAGCTTTTGGAACAGCCAGCGAAGGAGTGGTTGTAAACCATTCGGGTGCCTGCTCTGCATCTGCATAAGCAAGAATTTTTGCGATAGGTTTCAAACCCAGCTCATCTGCTTTTTCTTTACTCATTAAAACCAATGCTGCAGCCCCGTCATTCATTGTGGAAGCATTTGCTGCTGTAACAGTTCCATCTTTTTGAAAAGCCGGATTTAAAGCAGGTATCTTTTCAAATTTTACATTATATGGGTCTTCATCTTTTGCAAAAATAACAGGATCACCTTTTCGTTGCGGAATTTCAACCGGGATTACTTCATTATCAAACAAACCTTTTTCCCAGGCCGCCTGGCTTCGTTTATAACTTTCAATAGCAAATGCATCCTGATCTTCCCGGCTGATGCCACATTCCTTTGCGCAAAGTTCAGCAGCATTGCCCATTGCTTTTCCATCATACACATCCGTTAGTCCATCTTTCGCCAATCCATCAATCATAGCGGTATTGCCATACTTACTTCCCCAACGTTGTGCATCATTATAAAACGGAACATTACTCATACTCTCCATTCCGCCTGCTACAACAATGTCTGCATCACCCAATAAAATACTTTGCGTTGCCAGTGCAATCGCTTTCATGCCGCTGGCACAAACTTTATTAATGGTTGTACAATTTACTTCGTTTGGCAAACCAGCAAATTTTGAAGCTTGTCGTGCCGGTGCCTGACCAAGATTGGCCTGAAGCACACAGCCCATCAATACATCCTGAACCTGATCGCCATTTATTCCAGCTTTACTTATTGCTGCTTTGATAGCAGTAGCACCTAATAGAGTTGCAGATATTCCTTTTAATGAACCACCAAAACTTCCCATTGGAGTTCTTACAGCAGATATAATATAAACTTCTTTCATAAAAAATCATTTTGAGCCGCAAAGATAACCAATCACAGGTTCTTTATTTAGCGAATTAAACTGTCCAAGGCATTGCTTATATTCGGCATTCAATTTTTTATTATGAATCTCTTTAAATCAATACTGGTTATTTTGATAGTAAGCTTTGCACAATTCAATGCTAATTCACAATCTGAAAAAAGAAATTTAATGCCCGGGGATTTATACAGGTTAAAAAGTACAAATGATGCACAAATATCTCCTGATGGTAAGTGGCTGGCTTATACAATAACTTCTGTTGACTCAGCAAAAGACAAAAGAAATACAGATATCTGGATGTCGGCCTGGAATGGTGATGATAAAATACAATTAACCAATAGTCCTGAAAGCGAATCTAATCCAAGATGGAGTCCCGATGGGAAATACTTATCTTTTACAACTTCCCGCAACGGTGGCGCAAGCCAGGTTTATTTACTAAACAGGCTTGGTGGTGAAGCAATAAAACTTACAGATGCAAAAGGCGAATTAAATGATTATAGCTGGAGTCCTGATGGAAAAAAATTATTACTTACTATTAAAGACTATGAGGATACCACAGGCAAAAAAACTAAGCCTTATGTAATTGACAAGTATCGTTTTAAGCAGGATGTATCAGGCTATCAATATGATAAAAGAAAGACACATCTTTATCTATTTGATGTTGCAACTAAAAAAACTGACACTCTTACAAAAGGAAACTATAATGAAAGTAACAGTCAATGGAGTCCGGATGGAACTTCAATTGTTTTCGTAAGCAATCGTTCAGAAGACCCGGATAAAAACAGCAATACAGATATTTTTACCATTGACACTAAACCTGGAGCAATAGAAAAACAAATTACCAGCTGGAAAGGCAGCGACAATTCGCCCCAATGGAGTCCCGACGGTAAAAGTATCGCCTATCTGAGAAGTACATCTGATGCTGATTTTATTATGTATGACCAGCCAATATTGTGTGTAATATCTGCAAAGGGTGGAGAACCTTCATTATTAAGTAAAACTTCAGACAGACCGATATCCAATCCCCGTTGGAATAAGGATGGTAAAAATATAACAGCACTTATTACTGATGATTGCGAAAGATATGTTGCCTCCTTTGATGTGAAAAACGGTTTGCTGAAAAAAATTATCGGAGGTAACCGCTCCTTTGGCTCCTTAGAGCTTCATCCTGATGGCAGTTGGGTTACTTCAATGTCAGACCCGCAGTTGCCATCAGAATTTTACGAATTAAAAGAAGGAAACCTTCGTCGCCTGACTTCTATACAAGATGATTTTGTGGCTGGCCTATCTTTAGCCAGTGTGGAGAAATTCAACTCAACAAGTAAAGATGGAACGATTGTATCAAATTTATTATTTATTCCAGCTTCAGCAAAAAAGGAAAAGCTTCCGGTTATTTTTTTTATACATGGCGGTCCTGTGAGTCAGGATGATTTTGGGTTTGATCTTACAAGACAAATGCTGGCAGCCAATGGATATGCAGTTGTAGCCGTTAATTACAGAGGAAGTAATGGAAGAGGAATTGACTATAGTAAAGCTATTTATGCAGATTGGGGCAATAAAGAAGTATTGGATATTCAGGGTGCAGCAGATTATCTGATAAACAAAGGAATAATTGATGGGAATAAGATGGGAATTGGAGGATGGAGCTACGGAGGCATTCTTACAAATTATACCATTGCAAAAGACACCCGTTTTAAAGCCGCTGTAAGTGGTGCAGGAAGTGCGTTGCAACTTTCTCTTTATGGAGTTGACCAATACGTATTACAACTGGATAATGAAATCGGGCAGCCCTGGAAAGATAAAAATTATGAAAAATATCTAAAACTATCCTATCCGTTTTTAAATGCTGATAAAATCAAGACACCAACACTTTTTATGACTGGTGAAAAAGATTTCAATGTACCGGCTATTGGAAGCGAACAGATGTACCAGGCGTTGAGATCGATTGGCACTCCAACGGAATTGATCATTTATCCCGGTCAGTTTCATGGGATCAGCTTACCATCTTTTCAGAAAGACAGGCTGGAACGTTATAGACAATGGTTCGACAAGTATTTAAAATTAAAATCATTTTAAATTACCAGTTAACTCTTATACTGGTTCCCTATATATCATTTTGCTCATTTTATTTCCTTTCCACATTTCTTATGTACATTTGTAAAAATCAATTGCATGAAGATATTTGTTGCCGGTTTACCCTATGACATGGATGATGCAGAACTCGAAGAATTTTTTGAAAAATTTGGTACTGTTTCTTCTGTAAAAGTTGCCATGGACAGGGAAACTGGAAAAAGTAAAGGCTTTGGATTTGTAGAAATGCCAAATGATGCAGAAGCAAAAGAAGCCATTGAAGGATTAAATGATATTTCGCTTGGTAAAAAACCGCTGGTTGTAAAGCAGGCTGAAGAAAAACCCGGAGGCGGCGGTGGTGGTGGTTACAGAGGCGGTAACCGAAGCGGCGGCGGTGGTGGTTATAATAATAACTACGGAAATAACAGGGACCGAGACAGAAACCGATACTAAATCAAAATTAAAAAATATAGAAGCTACTCAATTTATGAGTAGCTTTTTTTGTTGAAATAAATCAAACTAACTCAGTAATATTTTTTATATTACGAGAGGCATTTATTTCTACTACAAAATTTCAAACAATGGCAAGATCAAACCATCGCAGGAAGCATAAATCTCATGTACAGCAATTTAAAAAAGAACGTAGCCAGAATTCCGGCATATTTAAACGTAGCAGCACTTTTCCAGTATTTACAATTGTAGGAGGTCTGCTTGGACTTATTGTCGGTTATATGGCAACAAATGGTTCGCTTCCCGCTGTTCTCATAGGGCTTGTAGTTGGAGCAATTGGCGGTTACCTGCTTGGCCGGAAAATTGACCTTAGCAGCAAAGAGAAATAGTATTTTCTTACCAGGATGTGAAGAAATATGCTGCAATTATTTCGGTCACTCAATGGCAAACCTGTAAATTGATGTATTATAACCAAAACGTCTAGAATCAATGGGTGATTTCCAGGTTAAGAAGCAAACAAAAAGATATGATGTTGTAATTGTAGGATCTGGTGCAGGTGGCGGTATGGCTGCTTATATACTAGCCAACGCTGGTTTAAAAGTGTGTCTGTTGGAAGCCGGATATATGTATGACCCTCAAAAAAATGTTACTCAATTAAAAAATCCTTGGGAATCTCCACGCCGTGGTGCCAGTACTAAAATCCGTCCATTTGGTGATTTTGATGCTTGTTATGGAGGATGGTCATTGGAAGGCGAACCCTACACAAAAGAAAATGGAACTGAATGGGCTTGGTGGCGGGCAAGAATGCTTGGCGGAAGAACTAATCACTGGGGCAGAATTTCTTTACGCTTTGGTCCGAAAGATTTTAAAAGAAGAAGTATTGATGGACTTGGTGATGACTGGCCGATAGGATATGAAGACATCAAACCATATTATGATAGGGTTGATAAATTGATTGGTGTGTTCGGCACTAATGAAGGATTAGAAAATGATCCCGACGGTTTCTTTTTAAAACCACCGAAACCAAGATTACATGAACTTTTTATTAAAAATGCCGCCACACAGGCTGGCGTAAAAATTATTCCTTCACGACTTTCAATCCTAACAGAGAAAATAGAAAATGATGCCGGAAGAACTCCCTGTTTCTTCTGTGGCCAGTGTAATAGAAATTGCAGTATGGCCAAAGCTGATTTTTCTTCTCCCAACGTATTAATTTATCCTGCATTAAAAACAGGAAACATTGATATGGTCACCAATGCAATGGCCAGAGAGGTGCTCACAAATAAAGATGGACTGGCAACAGGAGTTTCATACTTCAATAAAGATGAAATGATGGAATACCAGGTAGAAGGCAAAGTTGTTATTCTTGCTGCCAGTGCCTGCGAAAGTGCAAGGCTATTATTGAATTCAAAGTCTGAAAGACATCCAAACGGACTTGCCAATAACAGTAATGTAGTTGGCAAATATTTGCATGATTCAACTGGTGCCGCATTAGGAGGAGTTCTTCCACAGCTTTTTGACAGAAAAAAATATAATGAAGATGGTGTTGGTGGAATGCACATCTATTCACCATGGTGGTTAGATAATAAAAAACTCGACTTCCCAAGAGGTTATCATATTGAATACTGGGGTGGCATGAGTCAACCTTCCTATGGTTTTAACTGGGGCATTGAAAACCTGAATGGCAAATACCTTGTAAAAGGAACACAAAAAGAAGGCGGCGGCTATGGTGCTTCTTTAAAAGAAGATCATCGTTATTTTTATGGCTGTGGTGTTGGCATGGCAGGCCGTGGCGAAGCAATTGCATTAGAAAGTAATTATTGCGAGATCGATAAAAATACTGTTGATAAATTTGGCATCCCTGTTTTGAAGTTCAATGTAAAATGGAGTGAACATGAAATAAAACAGGCCAAGCACATGAAGGAAACTTTCAAAGAAGTGATGCACAACATGGGAGCCGTCATTACATGGGGAGGCGATGATGATGAAAAAAATCAATGGGGATTAGCAAAACCGGGAGAGATAATCCATGAAGCCGGCACAGTACGTATGGGAAACGATGCTAAAAAATCTGCATTGAATAAATGGAGTCAGGCACATGATTGTAAAAATCTTTTCTGTGTTGATGGCGGACAATTTGTATCTCAAGCTGATAAAAATATTACATGGACGATACTGGCATTAAGCATGAGAGCCAGTGAATACATTATTGATGAAATGAAAAAACAGAATTTATAAACCCCAAACCCCTAAAGGGGCTTAAAACATGGGGATATAAAGTAATCAGGTTCTTAAACTCGGTTTTAGATTTTATTAAAAATAAAATTATTGAAATAACAACTTAAACAAAGTAAAACGCTATACCCAATAGCGGAGTATAAAGCCCCTTTAGGGGTTTGGGGTTTAATTATATGGATCGCCGTAAATCTTTAAAACTAATTATAACGGGTGCAGTTGCAGTTCCGGCAGTTATTGCAGGCTGCAAAACTGATGACAAAAAAACAGCAAATCAGGTCAATGATCCTAAGTTTACAATTGACCGAAATCCTGATGAATTGAAACGGGAAAAAGAATTATTGGCACAGGAAAATTTTTTCACAGCCCATGAAATGGCAACCATCACTGTATTGGCAGATATTATTATTCCAAAAGATGAAATAAGTGGAAGTGCCAGCGATGCAAAAGTTCCGGACTTTATTGAATTTATTGTAAGAGATATGCCAAATCATCAGATACCGATGAAAGGTGGTCTTCGCTGGTTAGATATGCATTGCCTGAAACATTATGAAAAAGCATTTATAGATTGTACGGCAGAGCAGCAAATTGAGGTCGTAGATCAAATTGCTTATCCTAAAAAAGCAAAACCAGAAATGAGCCAGGGTGTAAAATTTTTCAGTTTGATGAGAGATCTTACTGCCACAGGTTTTTACACTTCTGAGATAGGAGTAAAAGATATTGGCTATGCAGGAAATACACCCACTCAATGGAATGGTGTACCTGAAGAAGTATTGCAACAATACAAACTTGCTTACACTGAAAAAGAATTAAACGAAAGTGTAAGCTTTACAAAATCGAATTGAAAATTGAAAAATGAACAGCAATCTTTTTGAAAACATATTTTCCATACCGCCTACGTTAAGTGTATTATTAAAAAATGTAAAAAAACAACAATCTTTTCTTCAGGAAAATTTGGAAGAAGAACTGACAGCAGCAAAGAATGAAAATGATGGCAGTCTGGGCCAGGAAGATTTCAAAAAAATTTTACAGTACTATGGATTGGCTGTTCCAGCAATCTTAGGTGAAGCCCTTTGCAGCTTACGGGGAAAAGAGATGACCCATAAAGAAAGGCTGGCATTAACTTACCAGGGCGCAATGACAGGTTTAGGGGATGATTTTTTTGACAAAGAAGGAACAACAGCTGACACAGTAAGATCCTTTATTGAAACTCCGGAAAAATTTACCGGACATTCAGCCAATCAACGATTATTTCTTTCTTTTTACAAAAAAGCATTAATGTATGTACATGACCCGGTGTTGGTTAGAAACTATTTAAGAGCTGTTTTCATTTCTCAGGTTGAAAGCAAAAAGCAGGCTTTTCCGGGGCTGACAAAAGATGAAATCATGAAAATAACAATGAATAAAGGTGGCACTTCTGTACTATTCTACCGGGCAGCTTTATCTCACTCTTTTTTAAAAAATGAGGAAAATGCATTATTCACTATGGGTGGTTTAATGCAATTGGGAAATGACATTTTTGATATTTACAAAGATCTGAATCATAATATTAATACATTAATCACAACAACTGATAAAATAGAAAAAATCAGAACCATTTTTAAAACCTTGCAGGATAAAAGTTTTAAGTTAACAAATGATCTGGCTTACAGTAAAAGATCGAAAAAAAAATACCTCAGACTCATTTCTATGAGCATTTGCAGTCGTTGCTATGTGTTCTTTGATCAACTCGAGGAAAAAGAAAAACAAACAGGTTTTGAATTCAAACCAGCATATTACAAAAGGGAAGATCTTATTTGCGATATGGACAAAAGAAAGAATAAAATAAAAACAATCAGTTATTTTTTAAAGCAAAATATATAAATGGCAACATCTAGCCATTTGATGGAAGTAAGAAAGAGTGAACTTTAAGAACCATTCATAACAGTATGAATTTAAAAATTTTGACGGTGAAAAATATACTATTACCCAATCCAAATCTGGTTTTAGTTTTTCAGGATGGAATGACAAAGCATCATCAATTGCTGTAAATAGAGGCTGTCAACCTATTTCCGGACTATTCATTGCATTAACTTTATTATTGCAATTCAGATGACAGCAATTACTTAGTAAGTAACTGTTCCTATCTTAAGCATCTGGTTCAGATTACTAATATCGTAAATAAACAACCCAGTTGCAACATAACAAATCAACAGATTGCCATAAGGAATTACATCAATATAAGAACCATCAGTAATCGTGTACATCAGTGATGGTGCAGAAGGATTCTTT
>JBBSJN010000135.1:0-8622 GCA_038257235.1 Chitinophagales bacterium | reverse complement strand
TGCTATCCAGGTTGATGGAATTTGAAAAAGATTTTTCTCCACCAAACAGCGGAAGATTTTTCTTTGTCTCAAATTTATAGCCGCCAGCTATCCGAAAAGTTGTTCCTTTGATGAACGTAATAAAAGGCTCTGCGTTATAAATATTTAGTTTGTAGTTTCTGTTTGCAAATTGCGGGGTTGTCAATTCATTTAATCCCTTCTTTCCATTTAGTGTAATCAGCACAGAGCGGCTTATATTCCATCTCCACTTCACAAGCCAGTCATTCAATCTTCTGGTTTCATATCCATACGTAAGTAATGATTTTCCATTGTTTCGAAGATTGGTAAAATCTACACCCCATTTATTGTTCAACCGGTTAAAAGAAATTGTATTCAACAACGTTGTATTTAATGTAACTAACGCTGTATCGCTAATGCCGTATTTAAAAGGATTAAATTCAAAGCTTCCTTTAGCAATTGATTTTTTATTGGTTTGTAATGAGGAAATGATTAACAGTTTTGATAGAATTTTTTTAAACCCTTTCAAATCAGGAGAAGATAGAACAGAGCGGGGATTTATGGTGAAGCTATAATTGAACGTTGTATAATTCGCTTTTATAAAATCATTGGTGGGTGTAAATATCCGTAAGAATTTTGCCTGGTCTGGAAATGCCGCCAGTTCAAATTCATTTAGTTGTTGCACACCATCACTGTTATAATCGTTCCATGCATATTGTCCTGTTCCTGCCGGAACTTCCAGGTAAGCAAAATCTCTTCGTTGCTCCTGGCCTGCCCCTACTTCATACAAAAGATTACCAGTTAATAATCCTTTCCATTCATTCATTACATATTCCACTCTTCCAAGAATTGTTTCATCTGCCTCTTGCTTTGAAACGATAGTATTATACACTTTCAGTTTTCTAAAAGTTGTATTGATATATAATTGTCGTTTTGGATTTGCCAATAACTCTGTCTGTAAATTCAGGTTCAAACTTCTGTCGCCTCTTACAAAATCTTTATACACAGGGTATTTATCTGACCGGGTAAAAAAGGTTAACCGATACCTGTTTCTTTTATTTTCATCCGACTTCAGATAAGCAGAGTAAATATCAAAAGAAAATGAACCTGGAATAAGTGTATCTGTGTTTTTAAACCGTGTATTATTTTTTTCCTGTAGATATGAAAAGCCAAGTCGCCAGTTATTCAGTTGCTTTAATTCTTTACTGATATCAATCGATGGCCTTAAAAAGCTGCCCTTATCATTCAGCAAATTGAAATTTGTAAGGGAGAAACTGTTATTTATAGTCCATCCCTTCCAGTTCGCATTGTGTTGAACACGGTTCTGAAAGCCATTATAATTATCACTACGATGATAATTGATAAACTGATAAGTGAATGCATGATTATTTTTATCCTTTAACCCAATTGAAGTACGGATAATGTTTTCATCGGCCGGAACAGGAATTGTATTTAAACCCAATCCCCAATCTCTGGTAAATTCTACATTTCTTAAACGTTCTAAAGGTTTAAACTTCCTGTCTACATATTCATAATCCAGTCCGGTGGTTAGTATAAGTTTTTTATCCTGCCTGAGCATCTTCTCATTCGTCAATTGAAACTTAGCTCCCCATCCTCTGTCATCACCATTATCTTTTGATGAATAAGTATTAACATCAGTGCTGCTTGTAGCAACTTCCACTTTTAAATTGGAGTAAGGGTTGATAGTATAATCAACTCCCAGATTAACGATCTGTTGTTTTTTGGGAGCTACTAATATTTGAACCGGTTCATATCTGCCTTGCTTTATTCCTGCAACTGGTGCCACATACTTATATACTTTTCCATTGGCTCCATTAAAGTCAGCAATATAATTTCCATTACCCTGCGTTACATCCACAAAGGATAAATTATAGATAGCTACATTCGGGTTAGTGGAGTATTGATAAATAGAATCTGCTCCAATAAATATCTTTTCATATAAAATTTTCCCAGGTGATAAAGTGTCAAGAAAAGCAGCCGGGTAAAATGCTCTTTGTACACTATCGCCCAGATCAGCTAAGAATTGTTTTTGTTTTGGATCCAATACCTGGTTGATCGAAGAGTTCTTTGCATCACTGTTATTAAATGCACCAAGCCTGATTTTCAATTTATTGTTTATTTCAAATTCCTGCGATAAAAACAGGTTTGCATTTAAAAAATTTCTATCCGCATATTCAAACTCAACCTGTATCCGGCTGTCTTTGGTAATCATTCTTCGGGGGGTAAAAGTAATTTCAGCAGAATTATAGTTGATAACATAATCCTGATCTTCTCCTCTTTGTAAAAGTTCGCCATCGTAAAAAACTCTTTCGGTATTAGCCAGTACAATAAAGAAGAACTCATTGTTGGCTCCTCTTAGCCTGTATGGGCCTTGATTTCCTTCAAATGGTTCCAGAATATTCCTTGTAAATTTTCCTTTGGCAATAGAGCCGCTTACCAATGTATTCGACTGAACAGACTTCGATAACCGGTTTGTTGTTTGAAAAGAAACACCTTGCAGACGTTTATAAAAATTTAGAAAGTAACTTTTATTTTCTCTTATGTCCAGATCGCCAAGATTTAATTGCCAGTTTTTCTTTTTGAACTGAAGAAAGACCTGATCAAATTCATTTAATTGTTGTGTATTCCCATCTGGCTGAATTGGAATATTATTGTCAGTAATAGCGGCATTGATCTCAATACTATCACCGAGCATACCATTTAATTGAAGATTGAGTGTGGAATTCACCACAGCATCCTGGCTATTTCCAAACCCGATTTGTCTGCCGAAACTACCTTCTGCCTTTAATGTACCGAAATCAAAAATGCGGTTTTGAGAAGTCGCAAGGCCTTTATTAATTTCAATTGGTTTGATATAAAAATTATTAACCACACTATCATACACCATTCGTTGAGCTACAGGATTTAATTTAAATGGAAATACCCGATAGCTAACTGTTACACTATCTGCAGCAGGTTTATTTATCCAGGATAATGTTGCACTTACAAGATCCAACCTGTAATCAGCTGCTGCCACAAATGGAATAGAAAATGAATTTGGCACAATGCTTATTGTGTCAATCTTTAAAATATCGGCTTTAGTGCTAAAAACTTTTTGTCGAAGATTTGAAATGCCCGGGTTTGGTGCAGGAATCTGTGCACTGCTTTTGTAAGCAATCAGTGTAAACAATAAGATACTGGATATCCTTCCTAACAAGCTCAATAGCAGAGTATTTAATTAAAAATCGTAAAATTTAGTCTTTTATTGCTTTAAAGTTATCCCATGCTGTTAATTCCCGCAGAAAAGGTTAATACATGGCTGAAATAAGTACAAAATAATTGCTGAAAGATCAGGAAAGTTGGTTGAATTTTTAATTCAAAAACTACCACCGATCCCTGGAATAAAAGTGTAGAGGAGCCATTTTTCCTGGTTTTCTTTTTATACTAGTGATATTAGTATTTTTTGTACCGGCAGTAGCATAAAATCTTTCTGATACATAATCCGCCTTGTCAAATTTGCAAGTACTTCCGGGTGTTCATGAGTTTTTCTTCTTTGTACTCATAGCAAACCTTGAACCAGGTGTTTTAAGAGATGTATTACTATCTCTTACTTTAGCAGAATTACAATGAGTATTGATTTCATATACTTAAATTAAGTTGAAGCATAGGTGAATGGAGCACAAAACAAAATAGCCCTTCTTGTTAAAAGGGCTATTACAATGAAATAATTACAGAATTATTTATCAGAAATCGCTCCGGCCATCATATATTCCCGGTTAAGTCTTGCAATATTCTCAATTGATATTTCCTTAGGACAAACTGCTTCACAGGCTCCGGTGTTGGTACAAGAGCCAAAACCCTCCTTGTCCATTTGTGCTACCATATTCATTGCTCTTGATCTTCTTTCAGGATTACCTTGTGGCAATAAGGCCAGATGAGAAACTTTCGCAGATACAAATAGCAACGCTGATGAGTTTTTACAAGCAGCAACACAAGCTCCACAACCAATGCAAGCTGCTGCGGCAAATGAGGCATCGGCATTATCTTTTTCAATTGGTGTTGCGTTGGCATCCACAGCGTTACCGGTGTTAACTGAAATATAACCTCCGGCCTGAATGATGCGATCAAATGCTGTTCTGTCAACCACTAAATCTTTAATAACTGGAAATGAATTTGCTCTCCAGGGTTCGATTACAATGGTATCACCATCTTTGTAAGCCCTCATATGTAGCTGGCAGGTAGTGTTGGCATGCCAGGGGCCATGCGGACGACCATTAATATACATGGAACAGGCGCCGCAAATTCCTTCTCTGCAATCATGGTCAAATGCAATCGGGTCTTTTCCTTCACTTATCAGTTCTTCATTTAAAACATCAATCATTTCAAGGAATGACATTTCAGTAGAAATATTTTTAACAGGGTATGTTTCAAATTTTCCCGGAGCCGAAGCATTCTTTTGCCTCCAGATTTTCAAAGTCAGATTAATCATTGAATGTTCCATGTAAAAAATTATAGCGATTAAATAATTTTATAGTTCTTATAAGTAAACGGTTTTATACCTAATTTTTTATCCATAAAATATAAAAGCCGTTGCTTTGTATTCTTGAATCTTTTATCAAACTCGTTGTGTTCAAAACTCCAGTTTTCATTTTCTACCCGGTTTTTCATAACAGCAGGATGAGCTTCTTTAAATAAAGCAATTGAATCGATAGTTGAATAATCAAATTCCGGCCCCTTTTGCTCCAATTGCTTCACCCATTCTTCATGTGTATGATCATCATTCCAGAGCTTTCCAAAATCCCGTTGCTTATGATTCATAAACAGCGGATTTTTAACCCAGCCGTAATGGTATACATATGCATTAATCAATTTTACATTCAGCTTTTTGTCATTCTTACGAAAGCCCTGCGCATCTCTATAAGATCTTATTTTCTTATCGTTTCTTATTACCCTAATTTCTCTGTTGTACCAGCTTCGTCCATCACCAAGATATTTATAGCTGCCATAAAAATGTAAATATTTAAATAACAAACCTTCTACCCTTTCATCATCTTTATAATCTTCCATTCCGTTCCTGATGGCAGCATGATATTTCTCATGTATCACTTCATCAGCCTGAATGTAAATAAGCCAATCTGCATCTGCTGAAACTGCATCCATTGCTTTATCCGTTTCTACCGCCAGCACTCTGCCACCTTCTCTCAGGTTTTTATCCCATACAGTATGAATTATCTTTATCTTGTCACTTCCGATTGATTCGATCAAAGAATTTGTTTCATCTTCCGAATCGCCAAGGCTAACAATCATTTCATCCACAAGTGGTAAAATTGATTTGATAGACTCCACAACCGGATAATCATACTTCACTGCATTCTTCACAAATGTAAATCCACTTACTCTCATGGTTTACTTATAACTCCTTTGTGTCAGCTTCACTACTTCAAACTCTAATGGCTCTTTATTCAATTCCCAATTACTTTCGCCTTTATATTCCCAAGCCGATACATAAGCAAAGCTATCATCATCTCTTTTTGCTTCGCCTTCTTCAGTCTGACTTTCTTCACGGAAATGACCACCGCAGCTTTCATTTCGCTGTAAAGCATCTTTACACATCAATTCTCCCAACTCAATAAAATCAGCCACACGACCGGCTTTATCCAATTCAGGATTCATTTCATTTATTTCGCCAGGTATTTTTAAATCACTCCAGAATTCTTTTTTCAATTGCTGTATTTCAGAAATTGCTTCAGTTAATCCTTGTGCATTACGGGCCATACCACATTTCTCCCACATAATTTTTCCAAGACGCTTATGAAAACTTTCAACAGTTTGCTTACCCTTAATGTTCATCAACGTATCAATTCTATCTTTTACGGCACTCTCTGTTTTTTCAAATGCTTCATGTGTTGTTGGAATCGGCTTCACACTAATTTCATCTGCCAGGTAATTACCAATGGTATATGGAATCACAAAATACCCATCTGCCAATCCCTGCATCAATGCAGATGCACCCAGCCTGTTGGCTCCATGGTCACTGAAATTTGCTTCGCCCAAACAATACAATCCTTTTACATTCGTCATTAATTCGTAATCCACCCAAAGACCACCCATGGTATAATGCACTGCAGGATAGATCCGCATTGGCACTTCGTATGGATTTTCGCCAGTTATCTTTTCATACATATCAAAAAGATTACCATACTCTTCTTTCACCACTTCTTTACCTAAACGAATCATTGTTTCCGTATCAGGATTTTCTATCCCTTGCTTATGAGCTTCTACTTTTCCGTATTTATTGATCAGGTTATGTTTGAAATCAAGGTAAACAGCTTGCCTGGTTGTGCCCACACCATAACCAGCATCACATCTTTCTTTTGCTGCTCTTGATGCCACATCTCTTGGTACTAAATTTCCAAAAGCAGGATATCTTCTTTCTAAGTAATAATCTCTCTCATCTTCAGGAATATCATTTGCTTTTCTTGTATCGTTCTTTTGCTTCGGCACCCAGATACGTCCGTCATTTCTTAATGACTCAGACATCAAGGTCAGTTTCGATTGATGATCACCACTCACCGGAATACAAGTTGGATGTATTTGTGTAAAACAAGGATTGCCAAACATGGCTCCTTTTTTATGTGCTTTCCATGCCGCAGTTACGTTGCTGCCCATGGCGTTAGTAGATAAATAAAACACATTACCATATCCACCAGAGCAAAGCAAAACTGCATGACCAAAGAATCGTTCAAGCTTCCCTGTAATAAGATTTCTACAAATAATTCCTCTTGCCTTATCATCAATCATTACCACATCAAGCATTTCATGGCGGCTGTACATTTCTACATTTCCCAATGCCACTTGTCTTTCCAATGCCTGGTATGCTCCAATCAATAATTGCTGACCGGTTTGCCCGGCAGCATAAAAAGTTCTTTTAACCTGCACACCACCGAAAGAACGGTTGCTTAACAAGCCACCATATTCTCTTGCAAAGGGAACACCTTGTGCCACACACTGGTCAATGATATTTGCACTTACTTCTGCCAGGCGATGAACATTCGCCTCTCTTGCACGGTAATCGCCACCTTTTACGGTATCATAAAACAAACGGAAAGTTGAATCACCATCATTCTGATAATTCTTTGCAGCATTGATTCCACCTTGGGCAGCGATACTATGTGCACGGCGTGGAGAATCCTGAAAGCAAAATGCTTTCACTTTATAACCCAGTTCTCCCAATGATGCAGCGGCGGAAGCACCAGCCAAACCTGTACCAACAATAATAACTTCTAATTTTCTTTTATTAGCCGGGTTCACCAATTTGCAATGGCCTTTATAGTCTGTCCATTTATCTTCTATTTTTCCGGCAGGAATTTTTGATTCAAGCATAACCTGTTTTGTTATTTCCATCGGTTCGCTGAAAGCGGTCTGATGGTTAAATTATTTTCATTTCTCGGGGTTAAAACCCAAGCTACCAATATGTCGCCCCTACGGGGCTTTCTTCCTATTCACTATTGAGTATTCACCATTCACTACTTTATCCACCCCAAATAAAAACTAACCGGCATTAATGCAAATGCAAGTGGAACGATAATCGAGAATCCAATTCCAATGGCATTCAATAAGCCCAGGTATTTTTTATTAGTAACACCAATCGTTCTAAATGCACTTTGAAAACCATGCAATAAATGCCAGGCCAGTGAAAAACATCCTAATACATATAAAATCACTACCCAATCTACCTGGAAAACTTCCTTCATTTTATCATATAAAGAAATTTCAGGACCCAATAACCAACCTTGGTTACTTCTATTGGGTATCCAAAAATGTATAAAGTGCATTATCAGGAAAAATAAAATTAATGTGCCTAACAAACCCATACTGCGGCTGTACCATTTGCTGCCTTTATTACCCATAGCCACAGCATATCCTTTTTTTCTTTTGCTACGATTTTGTATTTCAAGCATTATTCCCTGTACAACATGCAACAGAATGCCTGCCATTAATCCAATTTCTAAAATCCGGGGTACAATGTTAGAACCCATAAAATGAGCTCCGGCTTCAAACATTTTGCCGCCATCATTAGCCCAGATGGTAGCATTCAAACTCACATGTATGATAAGGAAAAGAATAAGAAAAATACCCGTCAACGCCATCACCCACTTTTTGCCAATCGAAGAAGTAAACAGTTCAGACCATTTCATATTAAACTTTCTAATGTGTAATCAATAGTTGCAAAAATACTATCCGAAGGCCAAATTATAACAAAAGATTTCGATAGAAGTTCAGTTAAAAAAGAACAGCTAAATCTAGCTTTCCAGACGGTTCATAAACTCAGTATTAATTTTTTTAAACAGGTGAAAAGGCTTATAGATTCTCCAGTTATCGAGTTCCATAAGTTCAATAAACTGATTTAAATGTGCCTGTTTAAAATCATACTGAGTTTGTTCTGGCATGTTTAAACAAACTACCCAACCATTTTCATCTGAAACTTCTTCATACAGTTCTTCATAATAATCTTTACCATCGCTGTGAAAATTCAAAACATTCTCTGTAATAAGTATAAACTTATAAATCCCTTCTTCCATGAACTTTTCAAGCACTTCTCTTTTCAGTTCCATGATGTCATTC
>JBBSJN010000134.1:0-8622 GCA_038257235.1 Chitinophagales bacterium | reverse complement strand
GATTCTTTGATCGGAGATATTCAATGATTTCCCATGAATTATCGCTGCTGCCATCATCTACAAATATCACTTCATAGCTATAATGATTTTCATCCATTACTTTTTCAATCCATGCCGTTAATTCCGGCAACGATTCTGCTTCATCAATAAGCGGTATTACAATTGATAAGTCCATTTATTCTTTTCTCTTAATTAAAAAGACAGATATAGCAGCCGTAACGACCACTCCAATTATCAAATATCCGAAAATTGCACCTGAAACAATACTTAATGAGTACTGTTTTTTATATGTAGCCACTTTGGGTTCAACATCAGTTGGTAATATTTCGTTTTTTGCAACAGATTGTTCTAAATTCTCTCTGTATCCCTTAGCTGATTCTTCCATAAATTCTGGTTGTGTAAAAAAAATGCCATAGAATAAAGTCATAAAGAGAGTAACCACAATAAAAAAACGAAACCCCTGATTAAAAAGATTTCCAAAACTTCCAGTATAGGCTGCTGTTTGCCGAAAGGTAACCAATGTCCAGACGATACCAACGGCATAAATAGCATACACAAGATATTGTAGTCTTGCATCTGCGTTTTTACCCATATTAAAAATCAGCAGGATGAAACTGATCATTAATGTAGCAGTTATTAGCCCTTTTATTGCCGGTGAGATCTTCATTTAGTTGTAATTTTTTTTCAGGAAAGGGAAATTATATTTCCATTGATGATACCGGCAACTTTTCCGGTCAGTTCTTTCCCGATAAAAGGAGAGTTTTTCGATTTAGAAAAAAAAGCCTTTTCTGTTACTGTCCATTTTTTGTCTGGCTCAAATAATGTAATGCAAGCTTTTGTTCCTTCTTTTATACTGACTTGTTCAAGATTGAATAGTCTTCTTGGATTTACAGCTAGCAATTCAATCCATTTTTCTTGAGGTATCGCTGGTAATGCAGAACATAAAACAGCATACGCTGTTTCCAAACCGATCATCCCGAATTTTGCATATTCAAATTCCAATACTTTACTATCATACTCATGCGGCAGATGATGCGTAGCGATACAATCAATGGTTCCGTCAGCAATTCCTTTTTGTAAGGCGTCTCTGTCTGTTTTATTCCTAAGCGGAGGATTTACTTTAAGGTTAGCATCATAGTTGGTAAGATCTTCATCACAGAAGAAAAGATGATAAGGTGTAACAGAACAACTAACTGCAGTGCCGCCTTCTTTTCCTCTCTTTATATATTCCAGTGATTTTTTTGTAGACACTCCCGTGAAATGCATTTTGGATTCAGCATATCTTGTCAGCTTAATATCTCTTGCCACAATCAATTCTTCGGCCATTGCTGGTTTGCCAGGCAGTCCTAATTGAGTAGATACAATGCCTTCATTCATTAACCCATGCGGATTAATGCTTTTATCATCCGGTAACTGAATCAATATGCCATCAAATGCTTTTACATACTGTAATGCTTTTACCAGCAATCCTGCTGTTTGCACACTGTTTATTCCATCACTGAAGGCAACGGCACCGCTGGCTTTCATATCATACATCTCTGCCAGTTCATTTCCTTCAGTCTTTTTTGTAATGGCGCCAATTGGACGAATTGTTACCGGTAATGATTTTGTTTTTTGAACGATATATTCAACACCTGATTTATTATGAATGACAGGATTTGTATTGGGAATTACGAATACATCTGTGTAGCCGCCGGCTGCTGCTGCTGCTGCACCTGTTTCTAAGGTTTCTTTAAATTCATATCCAGGATCTGCAAAATTGGCGAACACATCTACCCAACCCGGAGATGCATGAAGGCCGGTAATATCAATTACCTGGTCGGCATTGTCAGTTATGTTCTTATTTATTTTAAGAATAAAACCGTTCTCAATAAAAATATCTGCTGTATGCCCGTTGAAGGGAGAAAAAGGATCAACAATTCTGGCTTGCTTAATGAGTATTGTCATTAAGGAGCGAAGATAAAGGTTGTTTCTGGAACTGAGAAATGGCAAAAGCTCTTATTTCTACCGGGTTATAAAAATGAAAAAGGGTGGCCATTTTATTAAAATGACTACCCTTGCTTCATAAAGTCGGGACGATTCCGATTATATCGGAACGACCCATTCAACTAATGTCGGGACGACAAGATTCGAACTTGCGACCCCTAGCACCCCATGCTAGTACGCTACCGGACTGCGCCACGTCCCGAACAAATTCGGGAAACAAAAGTAAGATTTAATGAAGAAAATTGTCAATTAAGTTCCTATTTGTTAATAGTTGTGTCTTGCACCGGTTTCTTGGGCTTAATGAAAATATCTTTTATAGTTTTCTTAATTGACGGGTCTGGTTTTTTGGGAAGGGTATCTACCGGAACATTCTGATTAGTCGTGTCTTTCCCGAAAATCTGCTCAAACAATTTATCTTTTACTTTGTCCGTAATTTTTTCTTTAACAGCATATAGTGAATCTTTCACTTTTGCCTTCGCACTGTCAATCTTAGCCTGCACAAAATCTTTGGCCTGCTCTTCTAGTTGCTTGATGGCATCGCCTGCAATTTCTTTCAGGTTGATACTTAATGTAGGATTGGAAAAAGAGCCGGTCATTTTCATATGAAGACTGATCGTTTCACCTAGCTTTATCGGAATCCCTTTTTTAGTGGCGGCAGCAACAAGGTTGTTTACCAAATTGTTTCCCTGAGAACCCATCAAACTTCTTGGTAGTTTCATCTGTATGGCATAATCAATAGAGTTATCAAAACCATGAAAGCCGCCGATCACCATTTCAATATTATCAATGTTAAGTGTAAAAGGTTTTACCAATACTCTTCCGTTTGCAAATTCAATGTAATTTTTTACTTCCTTTACACTGATTGATTTCAAACCATCGATTTGTAATACAGCGGCAATCTTTTCCAGCGGTGCAAATTTTTGCAAAACTCCTTTTAATAACAACAGATTACCATTTCCGCTAAGGCTGTTCAACTTTGGCATCATGTTACCTTTCATATTGCCGGTCAGTGTCAGTTGAGAATTCAAAGTGCCGGATAGAAATTCGCCGATGGGCATTAAGGCCTGTATTGAGTTATAAGCCTGGAATGCCTTTTGGATATCCATGTTCTTTATATCATATGTAAAACCAATATCCGGTTCGCTTTTATGAATTTTGGTGGAATAAGAACCATTCAGCATTACATCGCCGCCCAGCACATTGGTGGAAATATTTTTCAGGGTCACTTTTTCATCTTCAAGCAACATAGTGCCGGATACATTATTATAGTCAACTCCATCGTATTGTACTTTGTCTGCATTAGCATTTACAACAAAGTTTACCCCTTTCGGAACCAGAAAAGGTTCAGGTGTACCGGCTGTTGTTGGAGTTGTAGCAGTGGTTGGGGAAGTTCCCATCAATTCATTCAAGTTTACACTTCCTGTTTTTACATTCAGGTTACCATTCAAGGTTTGATCATTCATCAAAAAGCCGATGAAATTGTTCAATGCTCCATTGGCAGTAAAATTGGTACTCAGGTATTTGCCTGACATATTACTCAATGTAATATTCGACGGGTTGAATGATAATTGTGTGCCGTTAATTGCAATACCGGAAGGATAGTCAGCTGATCTATAATTAAAATTATTCAGCGAAGCATTTCCGCTGAGGGTTATTTTATCATATTGTTTTTGAGTGATGGCAGTTTTATTTCCGGCAAAACCCATATCTGTATTCAGCACACCACTGATACTGGTGCCGGGTTCAAGGGCTGTGAATTGTTTTATATTATCCAGTGTGAATCTGCCTTTTGCTGTACCTGCGAAATTGATAGCAGACATTGGTTTGCTTAACTGTAAGGAAAAATCAAGGGGATCGTTTCCGATTTCTATATGTCCGGATGAAACATTGATAGTGGTATTGTCAGCTACGCCTCCGCTATTTTCTAACGTGGCTTTGATATTTCCATTCTTAATAGGTTGTGGGAAATTAGCAGCAGCATAGTACAGGTTGCGGATGTCAAAAAAACCACCAGCTGTAAAATTTCCAGATTGCTGTTGTAGAGCTTTCATCGGGCCTTTTACAAAAGCATCGGCCCAAACAAGACCTGATAACTTTGTTCCATTATCCAGCTTTATAAATTTTGATAATTGTGACAGGTCCACTTTGCCCTTTGCAGCAGCATCTATAAATTGAGTGGTTACAGGGTTTTTATAAATAAAACGAAAATCAAATGGCTCGTTGTCCATTTCAAGATGGCCTTTTGGAATATCTATGATAGAGTTATCGGGTTGTCCATCGGGATTACTTGCCCGTAGCGATAGCTGAATATTTTTTACCGGCTTCGGCAGATCAGGATATTGGAAAGAACCATCTTTTACTTCCAGGTTTACATCATAGGAAGGTATTTGCTCTGGTGAATAAGTGCCTTTTACAAATCCGTTGAATACAGCTTTTCCGCTTGTCTTTATGGTTGAGAAATCTTTTGTATAAATGGCAGGTATCATGGAAAGAATTGATTTGAAATCATTGGAAGGCGATTCAAATTTTATATCCATATTGTACGTACTGTCATTTACCAGTTGAAAAAATCCTGCTGCGGATAATTTCAGGTCATTTAGTATGATGTCTTTTGTGTCGAATGTATAAGTGTTTGTTCTGTTATCAATTTTAATTTCTGTTTCAATATCTGCTTTTGCATCTGACAGGTAAGGAATGTCATCCTGAATAAGTGTGGCGGATGCTGCTTTTGTTTTGGTGGAAAGTGTAAAAACATCTGCCGTAAGGTCGCCGCTTCCGGTATGGTTAAGATCAGTAAGTTCTGTGTAAGTGTTTGCCCTTTCATCTTTAAATACTAAGTACCCATCTGTAATTATATATTTTTTCAAGGTTAGCTGGAAGGCTGATGCGGATGTATCAGCACCAGCGGTTGTATCGCTATTTGTCTTTGCAATATCCCAGTTCGCTTTTCCTTCTGCATTCATCAATGCATGTATTCTTGGAGAATCGAAAAAGATTCCATGAAGTTTAATATCTTTTCCTTTCAGCACATTAAATAATCCTGCAGATGCATCTACTTTTTTTGCAGCTAATAATGTGTCTGTAGCAAATTCATCCAGCCCAACGATAGAGAGGTTTTCTATAACGATAGCGACTTTTGGAAAATGCTTGAATAAGGAAAGTTTAACATCGGAGAAGTCCACTTTTGCATTGAAGCTTTTATTGAATTCTTTCTTTACCAATGCCTGTATCTGCTTTTTAAATACAACCGGGATGATAAATGCCAATGCAATTAATACAACAAGGGTAATACCTGTAATCTTTAAGAATTTTTTCATAATATGTTGACTGCTAATTTATAAATACCCCTAAGGACAAAAATAAAGCCAAAGACAAGGTAGTGAAATTTCTGTAGTAGGTCATTTTAGGAATAACCACGGTGGCACTTGGACACAGTGAAACACAGAGGTGATGTTTCCGTGTTTCGCCGTGAACTTATTGTTTCTGTGTACAATTTAAAACTTTTAAATTCTACCTGACGAAAATGTTTACGCAGTTATTTGAATAGGAGGTTGTTGAATTCTAATTGAGCTAATGGCTGATGCGTAAATAATTTTATGAGCTGGTTATTCAATTTGTGTTGTTGATGAAGGGCAACAACAGGAGCATAAAGCCAATACAATGTAAGCTGGCATTTCTTTTTATTTTGTTGGCAGGCGATTCTTTCTATAAGAATTCTTAATTGCTATTTTACCATTCTTAAAGCTAAATATATCACAACCTGTAACTTCAACCTTTGTACCATCTGATTTTGTTCCTGTAAAAATCCATTCGGATAAACCTCTGTTTCCCGAAATGAAATGTTGAGGATTGCCCCAATGAGCTTCGGGGAATGTTGCAAATACATCTGTAAATGCTTTTTTAACCTGTTCTTGCCCAGTAAACTTTTCTCCATCAAAATCCGGTCCGGCCGAAGCTTCAAACACACAATCATCTGTCATATGAGACATTATTGCATTAATATCATGAGCATTAAATGCATCAGCAAAAGATTGGAGAAGATCTTCAGTAACTTTCTTATTTGATTGGGCCATAAGCAAAATTGGCAATAATAATAGAAAAATCAATATCCCTTTTTTCATACAAGTTTGTTTTGAGAAGGGTAAATAAAATGCCAGCACATCTGGAGCCAGGCAAAACTTTTTCTATAGAAAGTTACTGAATTCCGATTTAGGCAATGACTGATGCGTAAATATTTTTATAAGCCGGGTATTCTATTCGTGTGGTCGGAGGAAGAAACCTGCCTATCGGTAGGCAGGTACCGACTACGGCGTGTTGTATTATTGGAACATCTACCAAAGGCGGAAGGATGAAAATTTGTCACACCCTAACCTTCAATCAGTCTGTACATTTCCTCAAGTTTAGGAGAAAGAATTATTTCTGTTCTCCTATTTTTTGACCTGCCTTCAGAAGTTGAATTACTTTCAACAGGATCAAAATAGCTGTGGCCGGATGCTATGACGTTGACCGGATCAACTTTATAATTATTTACCAGGATACGTACGATTGCATTAGCCCGGGCAGTACTGAGATCCCAGTTATCCTTATAACGATCCCTGATAGGAATGCTGTCTGTATGGCCTTCTATATTTACTGATATATCTGTATTCAGATTTAATACAGCTGCTAGTTTAGACAAAGCCTCTTTACCTTTTGTATTAACTACTGCACTGCCCGAAGGAAACAAAAGATTCTCTGAAAGACTTACATACACTTTTCCATTTTTTTGTATCACGGTAAGGTCATTCGAATTAAACCCTTTTAATGCTTCTGCCATTTTATCTTTCAGTTCCTTTGCCTGTGCCCGTTGACGTTCGAGTATCGATAACAGCTGTTGCAATCTTTGTTGTTGCACTTGCAATTCTTCTTGGGTTTTACTTAACTGGTTTTGCTGGTTGGCAGTTTGCTGCCCCAGTTGCCCGTTTTGATTATTCAGGCGGGCAATATCGCTATTTAATGACTGGATGTTTGTCTTTAATGTTTCAATGTTTTTTTCAAGATCGGAAACATTTTTGCGCAACGCTTCATTACGATTAGCAAGTTGAGTGCTATCCTGTCTTAATACTGCCGTTTCCCTTTGGGATTGCAGTAAAACTTTTTTTGAAACACAAGCCTGTAGTGTTAGCAATGCTAATGCAGGAATTATAATATATTTTTTCATACCTGATATTTTACTCTGAGCACAAAGGTGGCTGCCTATTAAAGGATAAAAGTTATACAACTATGTTTAAATCTTGTATAATTCACATACCCGAATATGTAAATATGCAGCCTGCATTGCTCCGATCTTTTAATTGTTGTTGGAAAGGCTACCAACAACAATGACAGTTGTTTATTTGCGGGTAAATACAAACCTGAAATAAATCTGGAATACGTTGAGTCTCTTCGGAGACCCGGCGAGGAAATAAAGTACGGGTAATAGCTGCAATCAACTATTTAAGCAAATCGTAACTGACTTTTGCTACAGGTAGAAAAGGTCTGAGATAAACTGTATCATTTGTACTTTTCATCCATTGGCTGGTTTCTTCCATATCTTCTTTTTTGAATTGCGACCAATGGCAATACAATGCTGTTATCGCTTTATTCATATCCTCTTTGCTGCATTTTATTTTTGTGGTCAGGTATTTATCTGCTACCGTATTCCATTTATTATAGATCCAGATCTTGCCTGTTTTGTTTTCCGTCCAATGCCGGGCAACTGAAGTGGGCATACCCGCATAATACAATTTGGTTGTAGCTGGCATGTCACCCGATTGAAACAGGTCTGTTACTGTTGTATGCACGGTGCGATGGTCCATATGTCCGTATCCACCATCAGGCCCCCAGGTAATAATGATGTCAGGCTGATATTTTTTAAAAACACTGTCAAGCTTTATATGCACAGGTTCCTGTGTGAATCCTTTGGCAAGACCGCCGTCACCCAAACCCAATAGAATGGGTGGTTCTATGCCCAATGCTTTGCAGGTACAAGCTGCTTCTCCGGCACGGACTTTTTCTAATGAATCACCCGCAGGAATGGCTGCATGTGCATTTGTACCCAGTTCGCCTTTTGTAGCAATGATGAGGTAAACAGTGTGACCTTCTCTTGCATACCGGGCAAGTAAAGCACTTACATTGGTTACGGCTTCATCATCAGGATGAGCAAAGACTGCCATGATTGTTTTTTGTGTCCCGGTTTGCTGATCTTGCCGCATTGCGGTGAAGAATAAAAACAAAAAGATTAAAATGAGTTTCATGCCGTGGTTGTTGTGTGTAGAAAGATAGTGAATTTCAATTGAGGCAATGATGGATGTGGAAATAAGTATTGTAAGCTCTTCTATTGATGAGATTGCTTCGGCGAATTCGGGATGCTTTGCGATTGAAGGATTCTGCTTGCCTCGCAATGACAACCCTCAGTTGTGTTACGTCATTGCGAGGCCGTTGGCGATGTTTAAATGGGAGTGGGGTGCTGAAAGGCCGAAGTAATCTATTAAGAAGTAAAGGGTTTTGTATTTGTCATGCCGACGAAGAGCCTGTCCCGAACTTGTTTCGGGAAGGCATCTCATAGATTTATGTTGTGTGATAGGTTCATGTTTTTGAGATTGCTTCGGCGAATGG
>JBBSJN010000133.1:0-8665 GCA_038257235.1 Chitinophagales bacterium | reverse complement strand
GCATTTCCGCTACCATCTAATGGCAAATAAAAAACCCAATCTGCACCGGCATAGTTTTATTGTACTTCATATCCGGAGGGTGAGAAAATCGTCAGTAGGATTTTATGTTCTTTGTATTGTGATCTTAGTTTTTCAATTACTGGACGTCCTTGCTCAAATTCGCCCAAGGAAGCACAATGAACCCAGATGACTTTCGCATCACCAGGAATTGCTTTTCCCAACCTGTTGAAAATTGCTTTTTGGCCGTACACCCATTTTTTGGCCTTTGAATTAAACATTGCTTTAATGCGGGCAGCAACGCCGAATAGCCAAAGAAAAATATTGTAAACAAATAATGACAGATGACTGGTTTTGAATATTCAGCAAATGTAAAAGCATTCGGGTAAACTACCCTTATTTTACTATTTTTGCCCGCCTGCCTTTTTAATTTAATTAATAATGTAGTCGGACAAGTGGCACTAAAAAATAAGTTCAATATATGCGGCCTATTCAAATGGTAGATACCAAAACACAGTATCAGAAAATAAAAGAAGAAGTGGATAGTGCCGTTATAGGAGTGATGGAAAGTTCGGCTTTCATCAATGGAAAAGCAGTTAAGGACTTTACGGCAAATCTTTCTACTTATATCGGAGCAAAAAATACAATTCCTTGCGCAAATGGTACTGATGCTATTCAAATTGCATTAATGGCTTTAGGTTTAAAGCCGGGTGATGAAGTGATTACTCCGTCCTTTACTTATATCGCTACAACAGAAGTTATTGCTTTGCTGAATCTGACACCGGTATTTGTAGAAGTAAATCCGGATACTTTTTGCATTGATCCTGCTGCAATCGAAATGGCAGTTACACCAAAAACAAAAGCAATAGTCCCGGTACATCTGTATGGCCATGCTGCCGATATGGAAGCGATAATGGCAATAGCTCAGCAGCATAATCTTTATGTAATTGAAGACAATGCCCAGGCAATTGGAAGTGAATATACTTTTTCAGACGGCACAAAAAAGAAAACCGGAACCATCGGGCATATAGGTACAACCTCTTTTTATCCTTCTAAAAATCTGGGAGGCTTTGGCGATGGGGGTGCTATTTTTACCAACGATGATGAACTGGCAAAAAAATTATTAATGATAGCCAATCATGGTCAGAGCAAACAATATTATCATGATGTAGTTGGTTGTAACAGCCGTTTGGATTCAATGCAGGCAGCAGTACTCGATATTAAATTGAAACATCTGGATGAATATAATGCGGCAAGAAGAACGGCTGCTGATTTCTATGATAAGGCTTTTGCAAATCTTCCAAAAATTAAAACGCCTTTCAGAGCTGCTAATTCACATCATGTTTTTCATCAATATACTTTGCAATTAGAAGGAGTGGATCGTAATGGGTTAAAAGAATTTTTAGCATTGCATAACATTCCGGCAATGATTTATTACCCGGTACCGGGGCATAAACAAAAAATGTTTGCTCAATTCAATACGGCCTCTCAGGATATGCCTGTAACGGATATGCTGACTGAAAAAGTTATTTCTTTACCTATCCATTCAGAACTGGATGAAGAGCAATTGCAGTATATCACTTCAAAAGTCTTAGAGTTTGTAAAAAATTAAATTTTGTTGAATATATGTACCAGGAATTAGTTGATAAAAAGGAAAAGTTAGCGATTATTGGATTAGGCTATGTGGGTTTACCCATTGCATTGGAATTTGCAAAGAAGATTTCAGTTATTGGGTTTGATATAAATCCCAAGAGAGTTGAAATGATGAAGCAAGGCATTGACCCAAGCAATGAGCTTGTTAAAGAAGATTTTGATGGTTGCGATGTTGTTTTCACCGATTCGTTAGATGTATTAAAAGAAGCAAAATTTTATATAGTTGCAGTTCCTACACCAGTGGATGAACATAATGTGCCGGATCTTACACCGGTGCAAAAAGCATCTGAAACAATCGGTAAAGTAATTAAGAAAGGCGATTATGTGGTTTTCGAATCAACAGTTTACCCTGGCTGCACAGAAGAGGATTGTTTGCCGGTTATTGAAAAATTATCCGGGTTGACAGATAAAGTTGATTTTAAATCTGGTTATTCACCGGAAAGAATTAATCCGGGTGATAAAGAGCATACACTTTCTTCCATTATTAAAGTTGTTTCCGGCTGCGATGCAGAATCACTGGAGGAAATTGCAAAAGTGTATGAATTGGTGGTGAAGGCTGGTGTACATAGAGCCTCTTCCATAAAAGTGGCTGAAGCGGCAAAAATTATTGAGAATACGCAAAGAGATCTGAACATTGCATTGATGAATGAGTTGTCCATCATTTTTAATATGATGAATATAAATACATTTGAAGTGCTGGAAGCTGCAGGTACAAAATGGAACTTTTTAAAATTCCAACCAGGGTTGGTTGGTGGACATTGTATTGGCGTTGATCCGTATTATCTTACCTATAAAGCAAGTGAGTTAGGATACGATGCTGAAGTGATTTTGGCCGGACGAAATATCAATGATAATATGGCAAAATATGTTGCAAAAATTGTGGTACAACATATCATCAAGAATTCGGGTGATGTAAAGTCGGCAAAAGTGTTGGTAAAAGGAGCGACTTTTAAGGAAAATGTAAGTGACATTCGTAATTCAAAAGTGGCTGATGTGGTAAAAGCGTTGAAATCTTATTATGTAAATGTGGATGTGGAAGATCCGCATGCAGATTCTGAGGAGCTGCAACATGAATATGGTTTTGGGCTAACGGAAAATGTCGCCAATGATTATGATGTTGTTATTGTTACAGTGCCGCATAACGAATATCAAAAACTGGATGATACCTATTATGCTAGCATTACCAAAGATCATGGAATGGTTGCCGATCTGAAAGGCATGTACCGCAATAAAATTACTAACCGAACTTACTGGAGTTTATAATATGCCATTTGTAAAAACAGAATTTCCAGAATTGCTGGTCTTTGAGCCCAATGTGTTTGAAGACAGTCGTGGCTATTTTTTTGAAGCCTATAATGAAAAGCAATTTCAACAGGAAGGAATTGATATTCGTTGGGTGCAGGATAATCAGTCTTCATCAACATATGGAGTAATAAGAGGATTACATTATCAACTGCCGCCATACGAGCAAACGAAACTAGTAAGAGTATTAAGAGGTAAAATTCTGGATGTAGTAGTGGATATTAGAAAAGGTTCTCCAACTTTTGGAAAAAGTTTTTCAAAAGTGCTTTCTGCAAAGAACAAAAGCCAGCTTTTTATTCCGAAAGGATTTGCCCATGGCTTTTCTGTTTTAAGCGAAAAAGCAGAAGTATTGTACAAATGTGATGGCTTTTATAACAAGGAAAGTGAAGGAGGTATTATTTATAATGACCCTGCTTTGGGCATTGATTGGCGCATACCAGACGCAGACGCTGTTGTTTCCGAAAAAGATAAAGTTTTGCCAACACTGGCAGATTGTAGAAATAGTTTCGTATTTTAAGGAATGGATTATGTCCCTTCAATATTGGTGACTGGTGCAAACGGACAGTTAGGGAGTGAATTAAAAAAGCTTTCTACAGCCTATGCACAATATTTATTTACATTTCTTAACAGAGATGAATTTCCATTAGATGATGCTGAAAGAATAAAGAATTATCTGAAGTCAAATCAGTTTGACTTTCTGATAAACTGTGCTGCTTATACTGCTGTTGATAAGGCTGAGTCAGAAAAGGATTTAGCTTATCAGATTAATGCAACTGCGGTAGGTGTATTGGCTGCTGCCTGCCGGGATAACAATATAAAATTCCTTCATATTTCTACTGATTATGTTTTTGATGGTAATGCTACAACACCATATAAAGTGGATGATATTACAAATCCCCAAACAGTGTACGGTGTTTCTAAACTGGAAGGAGAGAGGCTTGCCATGTCAGAGAATTCTGATGCAATCATTATCCGTACATCCTGGGTTTATTCTTCAATCGGAAACAATTTTGTAAAAACAATGCTGCGTTTGTTTCAGGAAAAGGATGAAATTTCTGTAGTGAATGATCAGATGGGTTCTCCCACATATGCCGGTGATCTTGCTGAAGTAATTATGAAATTGGTTTCTTCAGTTCAATGGTACGAAGGGGTATATCATTATAGTAATGAGGGTATAGTTAGTTGGTACGATTTTGCCATTGCTATAAAAAAACTTACCGGAAGTAATTGCAAAATAAACCCGATTCCAACTTCGGCATATCCTACTCCTGCAAAACGACCTGCCTGGTCAGTGCTTGAAAAAAGAAAAATCCAGCAACATTATGGAATCCAGTTTCGTAAATGGGAAGAAAGTCTGGATGATTGTCTGAAAGAAATAAAGAACCCTGAATAAGTTTTAAAACTATTCAGGGTTTACTGTTGACCCATAAGGGTTCGAACCTTAACTAACTGAACCAAAATCAGTAGTGCTACCATTACACCATGGGTCAATACACCCTGAGCTTGTCGAAGGGAAGCTTTTGGGATTGCAAAAATAGGGTTTGATGGCTTTTGTGCCAAAAGGTTTTATAGAAAATTATACAGTTTCTGATGACGCATTGATGCTTTCCTGTAATTCTTTTTCTTTCAGTTCCTTTATCTTATCCAATGCCCTTGCCACCACATCACACATTATAGTATATAAAGCACCTTCTTTGGGGTTCTCATATATATGATCTAAAGCAAGATCTTCATTTGGAATAATAGTAATAGGAATAGCAGTGTTCACATTTTCAATTCCTTCCTTCAATAACCCGATAATCTCATCGGCAGTTCTTCCCCGTAGATTTTTATCGCAACGGATAATGATCTCATCAAAATATCTTGCCGAAATTTCGCCCAATTCACGGATGTCTTCATCTCTTCTGTCGCCGGTTCCACTGATGACCCCGATTTTTGAAGGATATTCCAGTTTTTCCACAAAATCACAAAGCAGTTGAAGTCCATGCGGATTATGAGCAAAATCTGCCAGGATGGTAAACCGTTTGAAGTTGAAAAAATTCAATCGTCCCGGTGTCAGGCTTTCACTTGGGATAAATGTCTGCAAACCTGTTCTGATGTCTTCAATAGTAATATCCCTGAAAAGATAAGTGGAAAGAACAGCTGGTAAACAGTTATTGACATTATGCAAAGCCCTGCCTTCATATGTTAAAGGAATATCTCTGGCTGGCAGCACTCTTATTTTCCAGCTTCCTTTCATAATGGTTACATAACCGTTTTCATACACACAGGCCAGGCCATTATTTTTTGCATGTTCTTTTATTCGGGGGTTATTTTCATCCATGCTAAACAATGCAAAATTGCACCTGAGGTCTTTGCGCATTTTATAAACAAGATCATCATCAGCGTTCAGTACTGCATATCCGTGAGGAAACACTGTTTCTGGCACCACTGCCTTAACTTTTGCCATGGCTTCCAATGTATGGATCCCTCCTAAGCCCATATGATCTGCAGCAACATTTGTTACTACTGCTACTTCACAATTTTGAAAAGCAAGCCCTGATTTTAATATACCTCCTCTGGCACATTCCAATACTGCAAAATCAACCGTGGGATCTTTTAAAACAAAAGTAGATGAAATGGGCCCGGTACAATCACCTTTCATCATCAGTTGATTCTGAATATAAACTCCATCAGAAGTGGTGTAGCCCACTTTTTTATTAGCACTCTTGGCGATATGAGCTATTAATCTGGTGGTTGTTGTTTTCCCATTGGTACCGGTAATGGCTATGATCGGTATTCGTCCCACACTTCCTTTTGGAAAAAGCATATCCACCACCGGCTCGGCCACATTTCTGGGCAAACCTTCAGACGGATCAATATGCATACGGAATCCTGGTGCTGCATTAACCTCTAATATTGCACCGCCATTTTCAACAACAGGCTTTCTTAAGTCAGAAACCATAATGTCAATGCCACAAATATCAAGACCAATGATTTTTGCAATTCGTTCAAACATGAAAATATTGGCGGGGTGTACTTCGTCTGTTACATCTGTCGATGTGCCACCTGTTGATAAATTTGCAGTAGGTTTAAGTATAACCCTTTCCCCTTTTTCCGGAACTGTTTCTAATGTATAGCCGGCATCGTCCAGCATTTTTTGTGTAAACTGATCCATAGTAATCTGTGTAAGTACTTTTTCATGTCCGAATCCACGCCGCGGATCTTTATTCGTTTCATCAAGCAACCATTGAATAGTATGTTCACCATCGCCAACAACGGAAGCCGGAGTTCTCAAAGCTGCACAAATGAATTTATTATTTATAACAAGGCAACGGAAATCAAAACCAGTAATATAACGTTCAATAATAATACTGCGGCTGTATTCATTTGCAGCAGCAAAGGCTTTTAATGCTTGTTCACGGTTTACAATATTAGTCGTGTTTCCTTTTCCATGATTACCGTTAATCGGTTTTATTACCAATGGATAGCCAAACTTTTCAATTGCAGCATCCAGTCCTTCTTCGGTTCTTATAACAGTTCCTCTGGGTACAGGAATTTCAGCAGCTTCCAGTAATTGTTTTGTTTCTTCTTTATTACAGGCAATATCAACCGCAATATTAGAAGTGGTAGAAGCTATTGTGGCTCTTATTCTTTGTTGATTCACACCATAACCTAACTGTACCAGACTTGCTTTATTTAAACGGATAAAGGGGATTCCTCTTTTCGCTGCTTCTTCCACAATGCAACCTGTGGAGGGGCCAAGTCGGGTGTCTTCTCTTATTTCCCGCATTTCCTGAATATCATTTTCAAGGTCATATTCCGTTCCGTCAATCAGTGCTTCGGTAATCCGCACTGCAGCTTTGGCTGCATACACACCGGCATCTTCTTCCATATAGCTGAACACCACATAGTACACACCTTCTTTTTCACCTTCGTGAGTTCTTGTTCTGCCAAAACCTGTATCCATGCCGGCAAGTGTTTGAATCTCCAAAGCTATATGTTCGATCACATGCCCCATCCAGGTGCCTTCATCCACTCTCATAAAAAATCCGCCAAGAACAGCTTCACTGCAACGATGTTCTATCAAGGTTGGCATCATTTTTTCCAGCCGTTCCCTGAAACCGGGAATCAGGTTTGTTGGTTTTTGTTCCAGCTCTTCCAGATCCAGCTTCATCTGTATTAGTTTAGGACGGCGGATACTCCAGTAATTGGGCCCTTTCAGCACTTTTATCTCCAGTATTTTCATATACGTTTAAGTTAAAGTTGGAAGTTAGTTTTTTTTAATTAGGTAGCCAACACCGGTACAACTATCATCCCCGCCTGACCATATTATTAATAAATATTGTAGTCGGGCAGGGTCTGTTGCCCGCCCAGATGACCCCCGCCTGAATGAAGCAGTCGGGCATGTGTGTCTTCCGTGTGCTATTTTTTCGATGGAAAAGATGTGTCCACACGATAGGATACTTATCGGGAATTCCGTAATTCTCCTCAGCTTCCCGAAGTATGAGCAACCCAGTCCAAACCCTCCGGTAGGGGATGCTGAGCACAGCCCATGTTTAAGCAAAAAATAAACAAATTTCAAAGCTTTGTCAAAGAAATGAATTTACTAACTATTCAATAGTGAACTTCCTCTCCTTGTCGAAGATTCCGATGTAATCGGAAGAGCAGGGCCGACTAAGAGAGCTATATACTATAATGAAATTGGGTGGGTATAAATTTGCTACATTTATATAAACGAATCATCATGCCAGCTTCTAACCGCCGAAAATTTTTACAACGGGCAGGAATTTTCTCAGCAACAGCATTTCTTTCCTCAGTAAGCCAACCAGCCTGGAGCAGAAACCTGGCCAATGTGTTAAAAGAAGCCGAAGGCATTTCACCAGATGACCTGGCAACCGAAGAAGAATTCTGGTATTATATCCAGCAATCATTTACAGTTTCACCTTCATTAATAAATCTGAACAACGGCGGTGTTTCTCCTGCTCCTAAAACTGTGCAGGATGCTATGAAGAGATATTATGATCTCTGTAACGAAGCACCGAGTTATTATATGTGGCGCATTCTTGACCAGGGCAGGGAACCACTAAGAAAAAACCTGGCAAATGTTGCTGGTTGTTCACCCGAAGAAATTGCTATCAACCGGAATTCATCCGAAGGGTTAGAAACAATCATTTTCGGATTACAATTAAAAGCTGGCGATGAAGTAGTGGCTGCTTTACAAGATTATCCCAATATGATCAATGCATATAAGCAAAGAGAAATGCGGGATGGAATAAAATTGAAATGGATAAACCTTGAATTACCAAGCGAAGACGAAGATTATATGGTAAGGCAATATGTAAATGCCTTTACAGCTAAAACCAAAGTAGTTCATATCACCCATGTTATCAACTGGAACGGGCAAATTCTTCCTGTTAAAAAAATTGCTCAGGAAGCACACAAAAGAGGAATAGAAGTGGTGGTGGACGGAGCACATAGCTTTGCTCATTTCAGTTTCAACATTCCTGATCTGGACTGTGATTATTTTGCTGCCAGTTTGCACAAATGGTTGTATGCTCCTATTGGCACAGGAGTGTTGTATGTAAAGAATGAAAAGATAAAAACAATTTATCCCTTGTTCGCTACTAATGAAAATCCGTTAAAAGACGATATAAGAAAATTTGAAAACTTGGGTACAAGACCATTTTATATAGAACAGGCAATCGGCAAAGCCATAGAGTTTCATGAAATG
>JBBSJN010000132.1:0-8693 GCA_038257235.1 Chitinophagales bacterium | reverse complement strand
CTGCCTGGCATTTGTATTAAAAATTATAGCTTCGTAGCTCAACTGAATAGAGTATCCCGATTACAAATCGGGAAGGTTTTAGGTTTGAAAGCTGCCTGGAATTTGTATTAAAATATTTTGGCTTCGTAGCTCAATTGAATAGAGTATCCCGATTACAAATCGGGAAGGTTATAGGTTTGAAAGCTGCCTGGCATTTGTATTAAAATATTATGGCTTCGTAGCTCAATTGAATAGAGCATCCCGATTATATATCGGGAAGGATTTAGGCTTGAAAGCTGCCTGGCATTTGTATTAAAATATTATGGCTTCGTAGCTCAATTGAATAGAGCATCTGACTACGGATCAGAAGGTTATAGGTTTGAATCCTATCGAGGTCACTACTAAAGGTCAACAATTGTTGGCCTTCTTTTATTTAATGATTGAAGGTTAGGAATTTAACTTAAAAATCATGTTCTGTTCATTTATTAAGTACCTAAATAATTTCAACCAAAATAAAACACCGGCGATAAATTATCTCCGGTGCTTTTTTGTTATGCAGGTTGAGCATCCCGCATCCTTTTTACCCTGTCATGAGAATCTTTTAGTAACCTTTTTTGCTCTTCGATCACATCCCGTACATCTGCAGTAATTTCATCTTCACTTAGGGCAGATTTGTATGAATTCTGGGCCGCATCTTCTCCAAATTCGCAAGAAGCCAATATGCCCTTTCTGTCATCTCCGCCAAAAGTAGCTTTAACATCCATCCAGGTCCTGTAAATTTTACCTTTGAAAGTAGTGTCATTATCAGGATTGTCTTCGTTTACTTTTAAATGTCGCTTCAATTCAGTAGCATATCGTACACTTTGTGCAGACATTTCATTGAAAAGGCTTTGAAGGTCATTATCTTCTGATTGTTTTGCTGCTTTTTTATATCCTTCTGTACGGTCATTGTTGATAAGGATAAGATCATTTAAAACTTCTTCATTTTTCATTTTTTTCATTTTTAAGTTAATAATAGAGTGAATTAAAAAATCACTTTGTTTCTTTGAAAATATTTCTCACACTTCTTTTAATATCAGAATCGGTTATTCTTGATTGTCCCAGATTTTCAGAAGTCCATCCCTGCCAGATATTTTTATCTGTTTTAGCATCAATTACCGTAATAGTGACTGTACCTTCTTTAACCGGCGTTTGATATTCCTGATATCCTACAAATTGTGAAGGATAATAAACAGGTATCCATCTTCTCCTGTAGTAATTATAATAGTACCTTGTATATGGCTGAGAGTAAACAGCCTCTCTTTTTATATCCGTACTGCCTTCAACCAGGATGTCATACGTAACAAATGCGTCAGGGATGTCGGTTACTTCAGTCCATCCCCATTTTTTTAATTCAGCATTCACTGCATTATGTATGCTTATGTCTGCATAAGCTGTTGTCCTTTTTGAGTCATCATCCTGCGTTGCCCTTGTGTTTGCCCAGGCATATGTTTTATAATCAGTCAGATTTATAGTATCATCTTTTTGAACATAGGCAGGCGAAGAGCAATTAATGGTAGTACAAATAATTACAATCGTTACAATATAAATGACTATACTTCTTTGAAATGGCATCCTTTTATTTCCAATTGTAGTATTCATCTTTTCTTATTTAGATTAATATATAGTTCTGATTAATCAATAACAGGGAACATGGCCTTATTGATATTTCTTTTGCAAAGACTTTGCCATTTCCAGATGTGATTTTAAAATTGGTAATGTTTTTTCTGCAAATGTTTTAATATCATAATTAACTACTTCCTGTAAGGCTTTTTCAAACATTACTATGCTGTTTTGGTGCTTGCTGATCATCATATTGATGAAAGTTTTATCAAGTTCTTTTCCTTGCGATTTTTCCAGCATATCAATTTCTTTCTGTTTTGCTTCTGAAATTGATTGTGGCAATACTATTTTTTTTTGATTTGCCAATGTTTTAACCTGATTATCCAGCGAAGCCTGATCTTTATTGAGCATTGCGGCAAAATCTTTCACAGGCTGATAGACTGCTTTTCCCATAGCAAAAGAGATTAGTTTTTTTTCTACCATTCCTGCATCTGCTACCCTCACAAGGAATGAGGATCCAGCTTCTTCAACAACAGATTTATTGTTATTTATTGCACTATCCTGTATGGCCTGATTGGTGGAATCTGCTTTTTCTACACTATCCTTTGAAGAATTATTACATGCACATAAGATAAGAATAGAAGCAAACGATAAGATTTTTTTTTTCATTGTAGTTCGTTAAAATTGACATCATTACTAAATCGAAATATTGAAAATTTCATGCCAATTGAAGAAATTTAAGCCAGCTACTTTTTCGATACAGGAGGCGGCACCCTCTTCAACCAAAGTGTAATTAGTCAGCCTCGTTAAAAAGTATCTGTTCATCCCGATCTTCTACTTTTATTTTTTTTATAAAGTCATCATAGGCTGGTTCATGATTTGAATAAGCTCCATAAGAATCTATACTGTATCCTATAAGCCCATTTTCAGCTTCTATCAGATATAAAATAGTAGAATCTGCTGGATCAGAATCTCCTTCAAACCGATAAGTTTTTATTATGGTAAGTTCTTCGGGTTTATAACATTCATTTTTACCGGCAGTAAACTTTTCGTCTGTCATTGTAAATTCTATATCCTGATTTTTTTTGCGCAATTTTTCCAGTACGGATACAAGAGTGGTCATGGGGGCAGCTGATTTCATATTGTCTTTTTTTTAATTATATATAACTATGTTGTTTTAATGAAGCAACTCTTATGCCGTAATATTTTGAAAACAGCAATTCTGAATTTTAGAGCTAAAAATAAGAGCCATTTAAAAAATGGCTCTTATAATAACAAAGTAATATTTAGTTCTTTATGCTTCTTTGATACTGTTGTACTCTTCGTAGTTCCTGATCTTATTATAAAGAGTTTTGCGGTCTATTTTTAATACCTCGGCAGCTTTTGTTTTATTAAATTTCACTTCCTTTAAAACATTCATTATTGTTTCATATTCTGCCTGGGTTGCTGCATCTTTCAGATCAGCAGGTCTTGGTTTATCCTGAGTTGAGGATGACTGTTTTTTGCTTAATTCGGAAACAGTACTATTTATTCCAAGTGGGTTCCCGATAATTTCCCATGGTAATGTATTGGCTGTTACCACACCTGCTGATGATAATAAGCCTGCTCTTCGGATTACATTTTTAATTTCACGCAGATTTCCCGGCCAGTTATATTCAAGAAAAAGTTGCATTACTTCATCATCAAACTTTTCCAGATTTTTATTCAATTCTTTGGACACTTTTTTTAGAAAAAAATCTGCAAACATCATTATGTCTTCCTTTCGTTCCCGCAAAGGGGGGATTGAAATTGAAAATTCATTGAAACGATGGTACAAATCTTCTCTGAATTTCCCTTTTTGACATGCTTCCCGCAGGTTTTCATTTGAAGCAACAATAACCCGTACATCTGTAGTAATATCTTTGTTACTGCCAACTCTTTTGAATTTTCTTTCCTGTACCACCCTTAACAATGTTGTTTGTACATCAATGGGTAGGTTTGCTATTTCATCAAGAAATAAAGTACCGCCATCAGCTGCTTCAAAAAAACCTTCTTTGTCGGTTAAAGCTCCCGTAAAAGATCCTTTTACATGACCGAATAATTCACTGGCAGCTAGTTCTCTTGATAATGTGCCGCAATCTACCGGCAAAAATGGCTTGCCGCTTCTCATACTTTTTTGATGGATAATTTTTGCCATTACCTCTTTACCCGTTCCGCTTTCACCATAAAGTATAACACTGTAATTAGTTGGGGCCACTAAATCAACCTGTTTATACAATTCCACTGTACGGGGAGAAATTCCGACTAAATATTCGTCTTTTGAATAGGAACTGGTGCTCTTGGGTTTTGTATTATCTGTAATAATAGTTTGATCTTCTGTATAATCACCCGACTCTGCGAATGCCCGGTTAATAACATTCATTACTTCTTCAGGAATAAGTGGCTTGGTAATATAATCAAATCCGCCGTGCCGTATAATTTCCACTGCCATTTTTACATCGGAATAGCCTGTAATAATTATAACAATAGCTGCCGGGTTTATTCGTTTTACTTCCTGTAATACTTCTTTGCCATTCATATCCCCCAAACGAAAATCACAAAGCACCATATCAAAAGAACTTTCTTTGAATTTTGCGAGACCTTTACCGCCTGCATGAGCAGTATCCGTTTCAAAGCCTTTTCGTTGTAAATAGTGGCTAAGTAACCTGCACATATCCAAGTCATCATCTATTATCAGGATTTTTTTCATTTGTTCTGGCTTTTTCTTTTAAATGTAAATTATATTTAGGCAGAAGCAGTATATTTTTTATCCATCCTATTTTTATATGTTATACTTTGCAAAATAAATGCCCGATTATAATTAAAATGTATTGTAAACTGGCAAAACTTTTGTTTCATTTAATAGTAAATTATGAATTTATGTGCATAAATGAATAATGATGTCACCACTTACTAAAGTACTTATTGTGGATGACGAAGTGGATATATGTTATTTTCTAAGTCGTAACCTTATTAAACGAAATTTCACTACATCTTTTACATATACATTGCTGGATGCTGAGAAAATACTTGACGATGATACCCCTTCTATCTTGTTATTAGATAACCATTTACCTGATGGACGAGGTATAAATTTCATAAATAAAGTAAAAAGCAAATATCCTGATTTGAAAGTTGTTGTCATTTCTGCTCACGACAGTCCTCAGGACAGAATAAAAGCATATAGTAATGGCGCCAGTTACTTTCTTTCCAAACCCTTTACTTTAACAGAAATTAATAATGTTATTGATTTACTTATTACCAACGATTTTGATAAATGACCTGATACTTTAGAGCCTCAATATGTAGAGATAATTCTACAATTCAAAATACCCTAGGATGCAAAAGTCAGGATTATTGTAAATGTGGTGCCTTGCCCTTCTTTGCTTTTTACCTGTATATCTCCCTTATGATTTAAAATAATATTCTGCGTATTCGTAAGCCCTAAACCGTTTCCTTTTGGTTTGCTGGTAAAATAGGGTTCAAAAAGCCGGGAAATCGAATCTGCATTCAAGCCCGTACCAGTATCACTGATTAATACATAACACTTATCATTATGGCTTTTTGTTTCCAACGTTAGAATAGCATTTGTTATGTTTTCCATGGCCTCTAAGGCGTTTATAATAATGTTTAAAAAAGCCAATTTTAGTTTTGATTTGTCTACAGATACATCACATATATCTGTGCTATATTTTTTTACAACTTTAGCGTTATTTAAAACTACCCGATCTTTTGCTTCTTCTAAAGCCTCATCTAAAAGGGTATTGATTGAGATTTTTTCATGGTTAAGATCAGAAAATTTTGTGGAATTGAGCAAGTCAGAAATCAGTTGATTAATACGATTGCTATTCCTGTTTATCATATCGAAAAGAAACTGTGCACTTTCATCATCCTGGGATAATTCTGCTTTTAGCTGATCTGCGGCAAGATTTATATTAGTTAGCGGATTCCGCACTTCATGGGCTATCGTTCGGGCTATGCGGCCTGTGGCGGCAAATTTTTCAATGCTCCGCATTTGTATCAGTTCTTCGTTGGCCTTATTTAATTCTTCAATCCTGTTATTTGGTTCAACTTGGTAATCTTTTATTTTTTCCAGAGCCTTTTTTCTTTCTTTGTTTTCCTTAAAGAAAGTTATAAGGCCAAAAATAACTAATGCAACTGCCAATACAAAGGAAGAAATGGCAAATATGTTCATTGTATTATTCGTCGTTTTTATTTTCTTTCTCCGCTCATTCAACAATATATTTTCATCTCGTTGCACCATCAGCACTGTTGAGCGGATTTTATCCATTACATGTTTTGCTTCGGGTTGCAGCTTTTGAAATGTATCAGTAAGCTCTCTGTTATTTGCATTAAAATCTGTGAGCTTAAAATCTAAAATTTCAAACTTTCTTTGAATGTCCTCTTTTAGCCTTGTAACCCTTTCATGCTGTCCGGGATTGTCCAGGGTCAGCATTGCTATTATTTCATATAAGGAATCGGTTTTTTCACGACTTCCTTTATAGGAAGAAAGGAATTCAACTTTTTTTGTGATAACATAACCTCGTAAGCCAGTTTCAGCATCTTTAACTTGAGAGAGCATCATTTCAAGGCTAATAATAACATTGTTAGTATGCGCTGTACGTTTTATTTGTTTTGATAACTGCTTATTTGTATAAAGTGTAAGCAGGTATGATAATAGTAGGAGAAGAAAAGCAAGTATATAACTGTTTCTTATCCGTTTTTCGCCTATTGTCTTTTTGATAAGGGTATCCATGCTTTCTTTAAATTAACTATATCCTTTCGAACGAAAAAATAGCAGCATCTTTATTTTTTTTTCCAAGCAGGCTTGCTGTTATTATTTCAGCCGCAACTAAACTAAAGGTAATGCCATTGCCTCCGAACCCCAAACAAAAATAACTATTGGCTAATTTTTTATAACTGCCAATAAAAGGAAGACCATCTTTTGTGGAACCAAATGTGCCGGTCCAGGCAAATTCTGGAATAAAATTTATATGTGGGAATAATTTTTTGAAATCTTCACTGAGTTTTTTTGTTTTGGTTACAATCAGTTTATCTCTTTTACCGGGTGAATAAAATTCTTCATCCCTGCCACCAATCATAATTCTACTGTCCTCCGTACTTCTCATATATAAGTAGGGGTCTGCAGTATTCCAGAGCAGCATATCATTTTTCCAGTAGGGTCTTTCTATAATAAGAGGTTCGCTTATTATGGCATATGTAGATTTTAATTTTACGATTGGCTTATCTATGTAGTTTACTGCTTCATATCCTGTGGCATAAATTAGTTTTGAGGTTCTGATTTTTACCCCCTCTTTAGTTGTTAGTTCTACACTTCTGGGCTTATGCTTTATTATTTTAATATTGGTACGGTCATATACCTGCACCCCTTTTTTGATGCAAAATTGAAGCAGGGCATGCGTAAACATATATGCATCAGTTTGTGCAGCATCTTCAGAAAGTATGGCAGCCGATGAAGGGATGCCTGTTTCTATATTAACTTCATTGTGCTGGAGATACCTGACTTTGAACCCATATTCTTTTCTCGCTTCAAATTCTTTTTTCAGCCATTTTGTATCCTTTTTAAAGGCTGCAAAATAAAAGCTCTTCTTTTTTTGGATTCCAGTGAATCCGATTATATCCGCAATTTCAATCAGTTTATAAATCGCTTCTCTGCAAAGCGAATAGGACCTGACAGCATCTTTCCATCCAATCAACAAGGCTAATTTATGGAGTGGAATATCAATTTCATACTGCAACAATGATGTACTGGCACAGGTACTGCCAAGTCCGATTGTTCTTGCATCAACAATCATACACTCAATTCCATTTTGTATCAGATAATAAGCTGTAAGTGCACCGGAAATTCCGCCACCCATTATTACTACAGGAATTTTTCTGTGTTGCTCCAGTTTGGGATAATTATAAGGCAATCCGTGTTTAATTAAACTATATGGATAACCTGATTTAAGATTCATAGTATACAATAAGTCTATTGCAGATATCTTCTTAAAGTCCAGGCAATTGTTTCATGTTCTTTGATCAGACCAGTAAGGAAATCAGAAGAGCCTATATCACTATACTTTTCGTCGCAGTCCTTTATATATGCTCTTAGTTTTTTTATGACGGTTTCATGATCCTGCAAAAGTTCCTTAATCATTTCTTTTTGGGGAGGATATTTCCCAGGTGATTCTTTTAGTGTGGCCATTTTCAGAAATTCTTGCATGGTTCCTGGGGTTTTCACGCCTAGTTTATTTATTCTTTCCGCTATTTCATCAATCGATATTGCCAATTTATCGTATTGGCCTTCAAATAACTTGTGCAATTCCATAAAGCTATTGCCGGAAACATTCCAATGGAATTTTCTGGTTTTTGTATAAAGTACAATCGCATCTGCGAGTACAGCAGATAATAATTCTGCAACACTCTTTAGGTTTTTTGCTGCAATACCAATATCGGGATTCATGGGTTTATTTTTTTAGGTTTTCAATTTTTATCCAACGTCATTGAATAAGCAATATTTATTCCACCTTTTGCATCAAAGTGAATAAATATGTGGCATGATTTTTTCAAAGCAAAGAAGGTAAATCTTTTTTTGTAAAACTAAAACCACAAATTTATGCTACGTTGGACAGTCACATTTCTGATCATCGCTATCATTGCTGCCGTATTCGGGTTTGGAGGTATCGCAGCAGGAGCGGCATCTATCGCAAAAATTCTGTTTTATATCTTTATTGTATTATTCCTTATTTCATTGATTTTTGGAAGATCGGCAAAAGTGTAAAAAGACGTAAAAGAATAAAATACCCAACCCTTTTTTTATATGCGAAAAATTCTTTTATTAATAACTCTTTTTTCTGCTACAGCATGGATTATTGGATTTTTTGTACTCAAAGCAGGATCGTTGGTTCATGTATTGTTATTTATATCTGTGCTTAGCTATTTGAGGTCACTTATGTGTGTGCATAAAACAATGAAATACAAAATTTGGAATCGGAATTAGCATTTTTACAGTAACTATTTTTTTAAAAAACTTAAATTTAATTTTATGAGCAATTCAAAAGCATTATTAGGATTTGTTGCCGGGGCTGCGG
>JBBSJN010000131.1:0-8714 GCA_038257235.1 Chitinophagales bacterium | reverse complement strand
TGTAAATTAATTTCCGATGGTACGAAGTATCGATAATTCAACCCCTTTTCAAAATGACCAGCTTTAAATTGCTCTAGTGATTGGTTCTGTTTGTTCATGTATCAAAAGTAAACTTATTTTTTGCTTAGTTTACTTTACGAGATGAAAATAAACTTAGCTTATTCTTAGTTTACTTTACGAGACAACCTAGTAAAAGAATAAAAAATGGGTTTTATTCTGATAATCAGACATATAGCACTCTTCACTTTTATCAAACTTTACCTTATTTTCACATTACAGCCATCATGACCGACAAGAAAACCTTATCTGAAAGGGACATTTGTTCCAAATTCATCACACCTGCATTACAAAAAGCAGGATGGGATTTGGATACCCAAATTCTTGAAGAGGTTTCATTTACTGACGGTAAAATATTTGTGCGAGGTAAGCTTACAGCAAGGGGAAAAAGAAAAAGAGCAGATTATATACTTTATTACAATTCCAACCCGATAGCGATTATTGAAGCAAAGGATAACAATCATTCTGTGAATGCTGGAATCCAACAAGCTTTAGATTATGCAAAAATTTTAGACATCCCCTGTGTGTTCAGCAGTAATGGGGATGGATTTCTATTTCATAACAGAACGGTAACAGATAATAGCATAGAAACTGAATTAACAATAGATCAGTTTCCAACACCTGAGATCCTTTGGACGGTCTTTAAAAAATTTAAAGGAATTGAAACGCAGGAACAGGAAAGAGTCATTTCTCAGGAATATTATTCAGATGCATCCGGCAGAAAGCCAAGATACTATCAGGAGATTGCTATCAACAGAACGATTGATGCAATAGTAAAAGGCCAGAACAGAGTATTACTTGTAATGGCAACTGGAACTGGTAAAACCTATACAGCTTTTCAGATTGTACATCGTTTATGGAAAGCCAGAGTTAAAAAGAGAATCCTTTTTTTGGCAGACAGAAACTCTTTGATAGATCAAACAAAGAAAAATGACTTTCGCCATTTTGGAGATAAGATGACATGGGTAAAAAAGAGACAGGTAGATAAAAGCTATGAAGTTTATCTGGCCTTGTATCAGGGACTTTCAGGTAATGAAGAGGAAGCCAATATTTACAAACAGTTTTCACCTGATTTTTTTGATCTGGTAATTATAGATGAGTGTCATCGTGGAAGTGCCTCAGAGGATAGTGCATGGCGGGAAATACTGGAGTATTTTAAAAATGCCACACACCTGGGAATGACGGCAACGCCAAAAGAAACCAAAGAAATTTCAAATATTGAATATTTCGGTGATCCAATTTATACATATTCTTTAAAGCAAGGAATTGATGATGGCTTTTTGGCTCCCTATCGGGTAGTGAGAGTTGGATTAAATGTAGATCTGGAAGGATGGCGACCGGAAAAAGATAAACTGGATAAAAATGGCAATCCTGTTGAAGACAGAATTTACAACCGGAAAGACTTTGACCGTAACATTGTTATTGATGAAAGAACTGATAATGTAGCCAGGAAACTAACAGAGTTTTTAAACGGTGCAGGACGGTTTTCTAAAACAATTGTTTTCTGTGTGGATATAGATCATGCGGAAAGAATGAGAACAGCCTTGGCAAGACATAATGCAGACCTGATGCAAGAGAATTATAAATACATCATGCAGATAACAGGTGATAATGAAGAAGGAAAAAGAGAGCTGGACAACTTCATTAACCCCGAAGAAAAGTATCCTGTAATTGCCACTACTTCTAAACTAATGAGTACTGGTGTAGATGCACAAACCTGTAAAGTGATTGTGCTGGACAGCAATATCCAGAGTATGACAGAATTTAAACAGATTATTGGAAGGGGAACGAGAATAAGAGAGGATTTTGGTAAACTGTATTTTACTATTCTGGATTTTAGAAATGTAACCGACCTGTTTGCAGATGAAGATTTTGATGGGCCACCTATCCGGATAAAAGAAGCTGGTGAAGATGAAGACCTTTCCAATGTAGAACTGGAAGAAGAAGAAATTGAAGAACCAATTATTGATAATGTAAGTGGTGAGGAAATAAAGATTCAAAAGCCGGTTGTCCGTTACCCGATAAATAACAACATAACTTTCGCAAGGGAACGAAGAGAAAAGATTTATGTGAACGGTGTGGATGTATCTGTATTGGTTACAAGAGAAATGTATTTTGATAATGAAGGCAAACCCATTACAGTTAGTTTAAAAGACCATACCAAAGAAATTATTAAAAATCATTTCGCTTCGCTTGATGAATTTTTAAGTAAATGGAATGAGACGGAAAAGAAAGCGGCAATTATAAAGGAACTGGAAGACCATGGAGTTTTGGTAACAGCTTTACAGGAAGCTGTAAATAAAGAACTGGATTTGTTTGATCTGGTTTGCCATGTAGCTTATGACCAGCCGCCTCTAACAAGAAAGGAAAGAGCCAATAATGTAAAGAAGCGGAATTACTTTACTAAATATGGGGAACAGGCAAAAAAAGTATTGGAAGCTTTATTAGATAAATATGCAGATGAAGGAATTACGACTATTGAAAGTACAGAAGTGCTATCTATTGATCCTTTGAATGAACTTGGTACTCCTTATGAAATTATTAAAATGTTTGGTAGCAAAGAAAAATATGAGGCTGCTGTAAAAGATTTAGAAAACCAATTATATCAATTTGCATGACAGAAGAACGTTTAAATAGATTTTTTGTACTCTTTATTGACTCTGTGAATAATGTTGCAGCTTCCTATATACGTACAGTATATGGAGAAATGGAAATGGTAGCTCAAATGTTGAATCATTATGAACGACGGAATTTGGTAGGAAATGATTTAATTAAAACTGGTGAAAGAATTTTCTGCTATGAGCTTTATCATCAATTAAGAATGCGTATGGATGCAGAAAATCCAAATATTTTTAATAACGTTTTTTTGCAAGGAGAATTAAGAAAGCATCAATTAGAGCCTTTACTTGATAGATTTGGATTACGTCGACTTAGTTACAATTTTATTCCAGACTTACTATTACATTCACCAGGAAATGCTGATGAGCATCCGTATGTAATCGAAATAAAAACAACCCGGTTTTTAGCAGAACCAGAATTAGCAGATGATATTGAAAAAATAGCGGAGTTTATTTGTAACTATGATTATCAAAGAGGTGTTTTTTTAGGAATTAATTTATCCATTGAGACATTAACTACTATGATTATCAACTCTGAAAGGATAATACAAATACCCAGAATTCAAGAAATAAAAAATAGAATTACTATTGCGGTTAGAGAAAATGAAAATATTCAAACCCAACATCAATTATTGAGTGAAATAATATAAGAAATGTCAAACCTAACCTCAACAATTAAATCCATCCAAGACATAATGCGCAAAGACGCCGGTGTAGATGGCGATGCGCAACGTATTTCACAACTCGGCTGGATGCTTTTTCTGAAAATATTTGATGAGATGGAAGATGAATGGGAAACCATTAAAGACAATTATAAATCTCCCATAAGAACTGATTTGCGCTGGCGCAACTGGGCTGCAAATGCAGAAGGTCTGACCGGTGATGAATTGCTGGACTTTGTAAATAACACCCTCTTTACTACCATGAAGAACATGAAGCTGCGCAATAACAAAGATGCAGCTAAAATGGTACGAGATGTATTTGAAGACTCTTACAACTACATGAAGAGCGGTACATTGCTGCGGCAGGTGATTAATAAAATAAACACTGATATTAATCTTGACACCAAAGCAGAACGGCATGCTTTCAATGATATTTATGAACAGATATTAAGAGACCTGCAAAGTGCAGGTAATGCAGGGGAGTTTTATACACCAAGGCCAATTACACAGTTTGTGGTAGAAATGGTTGACCCAAAACTCGGTGAAACCATTCTTGATCCTGCATGCGGCACGGCTGGTTATTTAATAAATAGTATTGAGCATATTAGCACACACAGTAAAGTAAAAACCTTGGCTGACCGGGAAAAATTACAGAACAATATAAAAGGCGTGGAGAAAAAACCATTGCCGCATATGCTGGCCACCACCAACATGATATTACATGGTATTGAAGTGCCAGCTATTGAACATGACAACTTATTGAATAAAACATGGGCCAACTGGAGTGAGAAAGACAGGGTGAATGTAATTGTTACCAACCCGCCATTTGGCGGCATGGAAGAAGATGGAGTGGAAAATAATTTCCCAGCACAGTTTCGTACAAGAGAGACAGCCAATCTTTTTATGGCACTCATTATTCATTTATTAAAAGATAAAGGCCGCTGTGGTTTGGTATTGCCGGATGGTTTTTTATTTGGAGAAGGTGTGGCCACCAGAATAAAAGAAAATCTGCTGGAAAAATGTAACCTGCATACCATAGTTCGGTTGCCCAATGGGGTGTTTGCACCTTACACAGGTATTAAAACCAATTTACTATTTTTTGAAAAAGGCAAAGCCACCAAAGAGGTTTGGTATTTTGAACATCCTTACCCGGATGGAGTAAAAATGTACAACAAAACAAAGTCGATAAACATAAAAGAGTTTGACCTTGAAAAAAAATGGTGGAATAAACGAGTGGAAAACCAGTATGCATGGAAAGTAAGTGTGGAAGAGATAAAGCAGCGTAATTACAACCTTGATTATAAAAATCCACATACAGCAGCAGAAACACATAGCTATAGCAGTAGTGAATTAATAGAATTATTAGATAAAAATTTTGCCAGCAGTCATAATTTGTTGCAGCATTTAAAAACGGAGATATAAAAATGAGTTGGCAAATAGTAAAAATTGGAATTTTTCTTAAAGAACGAACCGGACGATTTAAATCTGCACAGGCAAATGAAATGGGGTTAAAGCGTATTGAGAAAATTGATTTTTCAGGAACATATCATTTAGTAGAAAAAACAACTAATACTGATATGATTCTCGTTAAAAAAGGAGACTTATTGATTTCAGGAATAAATGCGGAAAAAGGAGCTATAACAGTTTATGAGGATAAAGAAGATGCTTTGGCTACAATTCATTATTCTTCATATGAGTTCGATAAGAAAAAAATTGATATTGAATATTTCAAGTGGTTCTTAATAAGTGATACTTTTAAAGATTTACTTAAAGCAAGTTCTGGGAATGGAATTAAAACCGAATTAAAAGCTAAACACTTATTGCCTCTTGAAATATATCTTCCTAACAAAGATTGCCAAATTGAAATTGTAAAAAATATTAAGCTTAAGCATAAAAGAGTTTCTGAAATACAAGTGTTACTTAAAAGTCAACAAAACTATCTACATCAACTCCGCCAGGCCTTTTTGCAGGAAGCTGTGCAGGGGATGCTAAGCAAACAAGACCCGAAAGATGAACCTGCCAGCAAACTTTTACAACGCATAAAAGCAGAAAAGCAAAAACTGATTGCAGCAGGTAAATTAAAAAAAGAAAAAGACTTGCCACCTATTACAGAACATGAAATACCATTTGAATTGCCGAAGGGTTGGGCGTGGTGTAGGTTGGGAGAGATTTGTGTTAAGATAGGTTCAGGAAGTACACCAAGAGGAGGAAGAGAGGTTTACAAGAGCGAAGGAATAAAGTTTATTAGGTCGCAGAATGTTTATAACGAGGGGTTATTTTTTGATAGAGTGGCTTTTATAGACGAAGCAACTCACAAGAAAATGAATGGAACAAAAGTTTTACCTAATGATATATTACTAAATATTACCGGAGGCTCGATAGGCAGGTGTGCTCTGGTTTCTTCAAGTTTCGATGAGGCAAATGTTAGTCAACATGTTACGATTGTCAGAACTGTTTCGCTGGTTAATAAGGAATTTACTCACAAGCTGTTTCTTTCTCCTTATTTCCAAGATTACATAATGGCTACTCAAACTGGTGGAAATAGAGAAGGATTGGCTAAGAAGAATATGGAGCTAATGTTAATTCCCCTTCCCCCTCTTTCCGAGCAGCGGCGCATAGTATCCAAAGTAGAACAACTCATGCAACAGTTGCAGCAATTAGAGCAGCAGGTGGAGCAAAGCCAATTACAGGCGGGGCAGTTGTTGCAGGCTGTATTAAAAGAGGCATTTAACCCAACTAGCGGAGCTTCAAAAAAAGAGAGTAAGAAAGGAAAGCAATATAAGATGAATGATAAATTAACTTTAGCTGCAGAAGAATAAAAAATATTTGTATGGCTAAAACCAACATACGGAAAAAAGCTCTTGAGTGGTTTACTTCAAAATACCCGACGGAAAAAGGAGAAATGTATGCGTCTAAATTTTTCCCGGCTGCAGAGTCATGGAGTAAAACAAGGGTTTGGTTTTTTCAACTGCCTTTGGAAATTATAAATGCAAATCCGCCTACGAAAATAAATTTGATTTGTGAGAATCACCTTGATGGGGAATCATTCATTTATCTTAAACTAAGTTCTTTGTTTGTTTTGAAAAACATAAACTCATTTGAGGTAGGTGAAAAAGAAAAAGTAGTCAGGGTTTATCTTTCAGCAGAAGCCGTTGATATGTTTACTGAAGTAAGAGGGAAAGGAAAAATTGATTTTAAATCATTTGTGGTAAGCTAAGCGCATCAAATAAACGGTATGATAGTAGTGGCAGCCGATGATTGAAATGTTTAACTGGATATGAGCAAGATAACAGATAAAGATTATTTCTTACCCCACATCGTTGCGGTTTCACCACTTGATGAAGCCAGCAGCGGCACAACAGCACCGGTAATAATTAGAGGAATAGATGAAAAGACTGGTGATGAATCCGGGGAATATTACCTGAAGCCTTTGGCTGCTCCCAGAATGTCTGCTAAAGCATCTATGTTTGAATTATTAGGGGCTTTTATGGCCAAACAGCTTGACCTGAATGTGGCAGAGCCTGTATTAATCAATGTGTCAGAAGCTTTTGCAGAACTTTGCCGGGGAAAGTCATATTACAAAAAAATAGCAGAGAGTATAGGCATCAATTTTGGTACTATCAATTTTGGCGGTGGATTTTATACATGGCTACCTGAAACATCTTTACCTTTCAACCTAGAAGCCGAAGCATTAAGAATATTTGTTTTTGATATGCTGGTTCAGAATGCCGACCGTGGGCATCAAAAAGAAAATCTAAACACAAATGGCAAAGAGCTTAAAATATTTGACCATGAATTAGCGTTTAGTTATACAGACCTGATTGGACTATCTTCAAAAGCTGAATGGCTGCTGGATGAAAACGGATTAGAAAAAGATTTAATTTTTAAACATCTTTTTCATAAACACCTGAAAGGAATAAATACGTTGCCAATAGATGATGCAGTGGATCAGCTAAAACAACTTGACAATGAATTCTGGAAAACGGCCGAAAAGCTAATTCCGTCCGAATGGAAGGATGAGCGTTTCAAAAAAATTAAAGAGCATACAAGTGCTGTAGTTAAAAATGCAAAGAATTTTAAAATTGAAATAAGGAGGATATTATCATGAAAAATTATGAATTACAAATTCTGCAATACCATCATGATGTTATTACAGGTGAGTTTGTGAATGTGGGAATTATCCTTTTTAACAAAGAAGAGAAATTTCTAAAATGCGCCGTTACGCATAAATATGCCCGGCTATCCCGTTTTTTTCATGCTGAAAAAACTGCCAGCCATGTTTCACAGGCTATACGTTCGTTTGAAAATTCAATCCAAAAAATTACTAAGGAATTATCAGCGAAGCTGGATTATCATAACTTCAAAAATATTGAGGAAATAACAAGTAAGATTTTACCAAAAGATGATTCTTCTTTGCAATGCTCCGGTGTTATAAAAGGTCTTTCCCTAAATTTTAAAAAAACATTTTCCGGATTATTTGAACGATACATAACAAAGTATGAGAATACTCCTGTAAGGGAATCCCGTACAGACGAAGAAGCATGGAGTCATGTTTATAAAAAATACTTTGATGAATTTGGCATCACTAAGAAGCTTTCAAAAAAGCAGATAAAAACAGAGAATGATACTTTTGATTTTGACCTGACATTTAAGAATGGGTCGCTACATTTATATAATCCGGTTTCATTCGATCTGATGGATCATAAATCAATCAAAGAAAAAGCCTATAAATGGAAAGGACAAATTGCTGAAATTGAAACAGCAAATGAAAAGGTAGATATTCATATGTTGCTTCTATATCCTGAAAATCAAAATAAAAAGGATACCGATTTGGTTAAGAGGGTGTTGCTATCTTCTACTAAGGAGAAAAATTTGCATTTGTACACTGAGAAAAACCTCAAATCGCATTTAAAAGAATTAAAAGAATACATAGCTGAAGACAAGACTGAAAAATAAGAATTACACCATATGCCCCGCAATATCTTCATTCATTTCACGAAGCCATTGTGGTTGCACTCAATAACCTGTAAAGTTGAATTGTCGGTTCTATAAAAATATCCCCCGAATCATTGTAGCCCCGCCAAGAATCGAACTTGGATCTAAAGTTTAGGAAACTTCTATTCTATCCCCGTCCGACTGGCGTCAGCCGGGCGGGCATTGAACTACGAAGTGAGTTGCTTTTTTAAAAAACGACGACCTGCGGCAGTTTTAAAATATTTTATCTTTCTATTGTTTCTACTTCTGAATTAAAAACTTCAAAATAAACTACCTTAAAGGTATATATGGCTTTATAGATTTTGTCATTCCGGAATTGTGTTGTGATAAACGGTTATCAATATTTTGGCAATGCCCCTTGTAATAAAAATCATGGGCAATG
>JBBSJN010000130.1:0-8762 GCA_038257235.1 Chitinophagales bacterium | reverse complement strand
TTGGTGGAGAAGATCACCCATGAAAAGGTAGATGTATTTCGAAACGATCAGATAGCATTGGAAAAAGTAAAGGAGTATGATAAAATAATTTTATCACCAGGCCCGGGCATTCCGGAAGAAGCAGGTTTATTATTGCCTTTGATAAGGGAATATGCACCATCGAAATCTATTCTTGGTGTTTGTTTAGGTCATCAGGCCATTGGCGAGGCGTTTGGTGGAAAGTTGATAAATCTTTCAACTGTATATCATGGTGTTGCCACGCCGATTCAAATTGATAGAAAGGTGAAAAGTGATTTGTTTCAAGACTTGCCGGATTCAATTGAAGTTGGTCGTTATCATAGCTGGATCATTGATGAAAATAATTTTCCGGAGGAATTAGAAATAACAGCAAGAGATGATAACAATTATATCATGGGATTGCAACACAAAAAATATGATGTGCAAGGAGTGCAGTTTCATCCGGAAAGCATATTGACGCCTGATGGAGAAAGGATAATGAGAAATTGGTTAAATCCCCCACCCCCCTAAAGAGGCTTTGGTGAACTTAGACCGAAAATTATTAAGATAACTGTAAAATAAAGATTGTCTAAAAATTATTATTAATTATAAAACTAAGTTCCCCTTTAGGGGACAGGGGTATGAAAAAGATTTTACAATATTTATTTGAACACAAAACCTTGTCGAAAGAAAAGGCAAAGGAAGTGCTGGTGAACATCGGCAAAGGAATGTATAATGAACATGAAGTGACAGCCTTCATGACAGTGTACCTGATGCGGAGCATTACTATTGAAGAGTTACAAGGTTTCAGAGACGCTTTGCTGGAGTTGTCAGTGAAAGCAAATTTAAATGAATTTGAGACAATGGATATTGTTGGTACTGGCGGCGATGGTAAGAACACGTTTAACATATCCACCCTTTCCTGTTTTATTGTAGCGGGTGCCGGACAAAAAGTAGCGAAGCATGGTAACTACGGGGCATCTTCTATCAGTGGTTCAAGTAATGTGATGGAGCAACTGGGTTATACATTCAGCAGTGATAACAATAAACTTAAAAAGGAAATTGAAAATACAGGTATTTGTTTTTTACATGCACCGTTATTTCATCCGGCATTAAAAACTGTTGGCCCGATCAGGAAGAACCTTGCTATGCGGACTTTCTTCAATATGCTTGGTCCGATGGCGAATCCTGCACATCCAACGTATCAGCTGGTTGGTGTTTACAGTCTGGAGATGGCGAGAATTTATAACTATTTATTACAGCAAACTGAAAAAGCTTTTACTATTATCCATAGCTTAGATGGTTATGATGAAATATCATTGACAAACGATACAAAGGTTATCACCAATGAAGGAGAAAGAATAATGACGCCGGAACAGTTGGGGAAACGAATGGTTTCAGCCAATGATATCAGTGGTGGAAATTCGGTTGATGAAGCGGCAAAAATTTTTACGACTATTTTAAAAGGTGAAGGAACCTTTGCACAGAATGCTGTTGTATTGGCAAATGCTGCAATGGCTTTACATTGCACAGGCAAGTATAAAACATACGACGATGCTTATCATGCAGCAGTGGAAAGTTTGGAAAGTGGTAAGGCAAATGAGTGTTTGATTAAATTAGTGAGCTTGCAATGATTTCAGAGTCTGCAAATCCTCTGAGTTTTTGTCAGTTCGACGAAGGAGAAATATCAGAGAATTCGGCAATCGGTTGTTCAGCGTCTTTGGGATGCCTCCTTCATCGGCATAACAAGATCCTGATAGTTTGGTGTTCATTATTAATCCGAAATTGAAACGATGGATATTTTAGAAACAATAGTTGCAGCAAAAAGAAAAGAAGTTGAAAAGTTCAAACCGATGAGCAGTATCGAACGGTTTGAAAAGGATGGCTTTTTCTGGCAGATAGCCAATCGTTCATTGGTGCAAAGTTTATTGTTGCCGGAGAGCACTGGTATCATAGCCGAATTTAAAAGAAAAAGTCCGAGTAAGGGTTGGTTTAAAACAAAAGAACTGGAAGTAGAATCTGTTGTTGTTGCTTATAATAAATCAGCCGCTGGTATTTCAGTGTTGACTGATGAAGAGTTTTTTGGTGGCGATCTGGATGATCTGATCCAGACAAAAGTGGTAACAGATATTCCGGTCCTTCGCAAAGATTTTATTATTGATAAATGGCAGATAGCTGAAGCCAAAGCTTTTGGTGCTGATGTGATTTTATTAATTGCTGCCTGCTTATCGGTGGAGGAAGTAAATGAATTTGCTTCCTATGCCAGAAGCATCGGACTAGAAAGCATTTTGGAAGTACACAATGAAGAAGAACTTGGGCATTGTTGTGATGAAGTGACAATGGTGGGAGTGAATAACCGTAATCTGAAAACATTTGAAGTGGATATTAATACTTCATTGCAGTTGATTGATAAAATTCCTGCCGGAAAGCCTGCTATTGCGGAAAGTGGTATAAGCAACGTGGAGACTATTGTAACTTTGCGTCAGGCCGGCTTTAAAGGATTTTTGATAGGTGAAAATTTTATGAAGGAAGAACAGCCGGGAAAGGCATTTGAGGAATTTATTGAAAAAATGTAGCCACGAAATAACACGAAAACACACAAAATTTTAATTTGTATTTTTCGTGTTTATTAGTGTGATTTCGTGGAAAAAAATAAACAATATGAATATTAAAGTATGCGGCATTACGGAAATGAAACAATTGCAACAGTTAGATGGACTGGCTATTGATTTTGCAGGTATGATTTTTTATAAAGATTCTCCCCGCTATATTGGCGATAAACTTTCTAAGAACGATGTAAAGAAAGCAGATTTTGATCTGAAAAAAACAGGTGTGTTTGTAAACCCTGAATTGATAGATGTGCTGGATGCTATTGATGAATACGGACTTGAAGTCGTACAGTTACATGGCAATGAAAGTCCTGAAATGTGCGATGATCTGAGTAGCGAAGTGGAAGTGATTAAAGTGTTTAGTATAAAAGATAATAAGGAAGACATTGACGAAATGGTGGCAGATTATGATGCCGTATGTGATTATTATCTGTTTGATAAAGCGACTGATTACAGTATCGGCGGCACCGGCCAGCAGTTTGACTGGAATAGTTTAAAGAAAGCGAAAATTGAAAAGCCTTTCTTTTTAAGTGGTGGCATTGCTGTAGAAGATGCTGCGAAACTAAAAGCCTTTAATCACCCTGATTTTTTTGGTGTGGATATCAACAGTCGTTTTGAAACCGAACCGGGTGTAAAAGATATGGCAAAGTTGTTGCAGTTTAAGTTGGCGTTGAAATAAGGCCTCCCCAAACCCCTCCGAAAGAGGGGCTTTAGAACCCGAAGTTTTGGAAAGTTATTATTGCTTTTAAAAGAAGGCTGGAGTATTAATTATAGCAGCAAACGAAATAAAGAAGTAAGGAAACAAAAGCATTGCTTTAGTAAACATCCCCCTCCTTGGAGTGACGTAATAAGGAAAACAATATGCTTTAAAGAAACCGGGGTGGGTAAAATGAACAGAAAAATTATTCCATACAACCCAAAGTTGAAAGAACTGGCTAAGAAGCTGCGACAAAACATGACCTTTTCAGAAGTAAAACTCTGGAATGAGTTAAAGAGCGGACAACAGATGGGATATGATTTTGACAGGCAAAGGCCAATTGGTAATTATATTGTTGATTTCTTTTGTAAAGATTTGCAGTTGGCAATAGAAGTAGATGGTATTACTCATTTAGATGAGAAGGTGATTGAAAAAGATTTTATACGACAAGAGGATCTAGAAAGTTATGGAGTTAATTTTCTACGATTTGATGCATTGCTGGTGGTAAATAAAGTAGAAGCAGTATTAAGAGAAATAAGAAATTGGATCATTGACTATGAAGGAAAGAATGGAGTGAGTGAGTTTGTGGTGAAGAAAAGAGAATGAGTGCTTTACCCACCCCTTTTGAAAAGTTCTTTATTAATAAATGCTGCGGCCCCTCCAAGGAGGGGATGTAGGTCGTTTCGGTTGTGCACCAACAGAGCTATGTGCTTTAAGGTTCATCCCCTCCTTGGAGGGGCGAATTGAGGAAGTCTTTTGCTTTGAGAAAATTGGGGTGGGTTTAAGATGCCATGAAAACCGAACGATGAAGTGAGTGACACAACAGACGATGCCATGAAAAACCTGCCTACCGGCAGGCAGGCTGAAGCTGGTAACAAAAAAAAATGAATTCAAAAATTATAAACGACAAAAAGCCCCTTCAGGGGTTTGGGGTATCAGCAGAAGGCTACTACGGCCCATTTGGTGGTGCATACATTCCTGAAATGCTGCATCGCAATGTGGAAGAGCTGCGGACAAAATATTTGAAAATAATTTATGAAGAAGATTTTCAAAAAGAGTTTCAGAATTTGCTGCGGGATTATGTAGGAAGACCAACGCCATTGTATTTAGCCGAACGGTTGAGCAAACAATTTGGGACAACAATTTATCTGAAGCGAGAAGACCTGTGCCATACCGGTGCACATAAAATAAATAATACAATCGGTCAGATATTATTGGCAGAGCGATTAGGCAAGAAAAGAATAATTGCAGAGACAGGTGCCGGTCAGCATGGAGTGGCAACGGCTACGGTATGTGCACTGAAAGGGGTGGAGTGCATTGTGTACATGGGCGAAAAAGATATTGAACGGCAGGCACCGAATGTGGCGAGAATGAAAATACTGGGAGCAACGGTGATTCCGGCAACGAGTGGCAGCAAGACATTGAAAGATGCAACGAATGAAGCGATACGGGATTGGATAAATAACCCGAACGATACACATTATATTATAGGAAGCGTTGTTGGTCCACATCCATATCCCGATATGGTGGCGAGATTTCAAAGTGTGATAAGTGAAGAGATGCGGAAACAGTTATTGGAAAAGACTGGTAGCGAATTACCAACTCATGTTATAGCTTGTGTTGGTGGTGGCAGTAATGCAGCAGGAGCATTTTATCATTTTCTTGATGAACCTTCGGTGCAGCTGATTGCAGTGGAAGCCGCAGGTGAAGGAGTGAACAGCGGTAAGAGTGCTGCTACAACTCAATTAGGTAAGCCGGGTATTTTGCATGGTAGTAAAAGTTTGCTCATGCAAACTGATGACGGGCAAGTAGTGGAGCCGCATAGTATTTCTGCCGGGCTTGATTATCCCGGCATTGGTCCGTTGCATGCACATTTATTTAAAAGTGGAAGAGGTACATTTTTGAGTGTTACGGATGAGGAAGCATTGCAAGCAGCATTTGAGTTAGCCAAGCTGGAAGGAATTATTCCGGCGTTAGAGACGGCGCATGCTTTAGCGGCATTGAAGCAAATGAAATTTAAAAAGGAAGAGGTGGTTGTGATTTGTTTGAGTGGGAGAGGAGATAAGGATTTAGCGACTTACATGAAAAATATGCCCCTCTAAATCCCCCCTGAAGGGGAGACTTAAAACTCCGATATGGGAAATATGTTTTATGGTGCGATAAAGCCAATTTTTGAAAGGGCTGAACTGTTGAGAAAGAATCCAACTCACGATGAACTATTATTATGGCTGCAACTAAAAGGAAATCAATTAGGAGTCAGATTCAAAAGACAACATCCTATATGGATGTATATAGCAGATTTTTATTGCCATGAGTTGAAACTGGTTATTGAAGTTGATGGCTCAATACATAATGTAAAGGAGGTAATGGAATGCGATATAATAAGAGAAGAAAATATAAAGTCTTTTGATATTAGTGTTATTCGCTTTACAAATACAGAAGTCAGAACAAATATTGAGAATGTTATAAAAAGAATAACGTGTGTGATAAAGGAAGTAAAGAGTAATAAAACAAATAATGAAAAGTCGAATTAGCAGAGTCTTCGGAAGTCCCCCTTCAGGGGGATTTAGGGGGCATAAAGTCCTCAACGTCTACTGCACTGCAGGATACCCCCATTTAAATTCCACATTGGAAGTAATGAAGGCTTTGCAAGAAAACGGGGCAGACATTATTGAACTTGGTATGCCATACAGCGATCCATTGGCTGATGGCCCGGTAATACAGCAAAGTAGTTCCATTGCCATTGCAAACGGAATGACTATTGAAAAACTATTTGAACAATTAAAAGATTTTCGCAGAAGTCCCGCCTCCGGCAGGATTGGGGATGCCATTCCTGTGATTTTGATGGGTTATATGAATCCGGTTTTACAATATGGCTTCGAAAAATTTTGTGCGGATGCAGCAACTGTAGGTATTGATGGATTGATACTTCCCGATTTACCTGAGTTTGAATTTGAAACCGAATACGGTAGTATCATTAAGAAATATAACTTGGATTTTATTTTCCTGGTTACACCGGAAACATCGGAGGAAAGAATAATGAAATTAGATTCACTAAGCTCAGGATTTCTGTATGCGGTCTCATCTTCTTCCACTACCGGAAGTGAAAAGAAATCAGGCAATACAGAGGGATACCTGAGAAAACTAAAGGCATTAAAACTCAAAAATCCTGTATTAGTGGGTTTTGGAATCAAGGATAAAACCTCTTTTGATGCCGTTTGTCAGCATGCTGATGGTGGAATTATCGGAAGTGCTTACATTAAAGCATTGGAAAACAGTACAGATGTTAATGCATCCACAAAAACTTTTCTTTCGTCAATTGTCGGCTGAATGACTTCGCATTTTCCAAATCAATGTTTAAATTTGCAGATTGGTAGCCCGATTACCCATTTATGAAAATTAGATATAACGTATGAAAAAATTATTGCTTCTTCTTTTGCTTAGCCCGGTTTTTGTTATGGCACAGGATTTCATCATTGAAGGGAAACTGGATGGTATTCCTGATGGCACAGAAATTAAACTGTACAAAAATGGCGATAATACGGAGCTGGCTTCTGCCAAACTACTCAATACAAAGTTTACTTTAAAAGGGAAAGTAAAAGAGCCTGTGTTATGCTTTTTGGCGATTGGGGATAATAAACCCGTAGAAATGTTTGTTGAGGGTGGAAAGGCTTCGGTAAAAGGGAAAAATATAAATCCGCTGGTAGTAGAAATATCCGGCTCTGAATCTCATAAAGAGTTTACTGATTTTACAAAAGAATTTTTACCACTTATTCAGCAAGTGAGTAGCATTGCCACTTCCATTAACAACACAATGCCTGGTACTGACAGAGATAATTTAATGAAGACCTATGAAGGGCTTCAACAGAGTGTTCAGAAGGCTATTACCAAGGTTGTAAACGATAAACCTAAATCAATAGTTACAGCTTTTATATTGAATGTAACATATGGTTTTAACGAGGATGTGGTAATGTTGGAGAACAGGTATAATCAATTACATGCTGAAGTAAAACAATCTGAAACGGGTAAAGCTCTTGAAGCATTTATTGCGGATGGTAAAGTTGGGGCTGTAGGCACTCAGGCTATGGATTTTGCACAAGCTGATCCAATGGGAAATTCTGTTTCTCTTTCTTCTTTCAGAGGGAAATATGTACTGATAGATTTTTGGGCAAGCTGGTGCGGCCCATGCCGACAGGAAAATCCAACGGTAGTAGAGAACTATAATAATTTTAATGCTAAGAACTTTACAGTGTTAGGTGTGTCGTTAGACAGGCCGGGACAAAAAGACAAATGGTTGGATGCAATTAAAGAAGACAATCTTACCTGGACACAAGTAAGTGATCTGCAATTCTGGAATAATGCTGCTGCCAAACTATATAAAGTACAAGGTATTCCACAGAATTTTTTAGTAGATCCCGAAGGAAAAATTATAGCAAAAAACCTAAGAGGCCCTGCATTGCGGGAAAAGCTTTGCGAATTATTAGGTTGTGAGACAAAAGGGTTCTGATCTATAACAACTATTTATTATTGAAAGCCATCTGATTTAGCAGGTGGCTTTTATCGTTGTAATTATCTATTTAGTTGAAGGCACTGAGCTCAATTCAAAATAATATTTATGGCGTAACGTAGAACTAGGTTTGTAACCAGGTAAACCTGAACACATTGAAGAAAACTGGCAACGATTACCTCATCAAAAAATATGATTTCATTCTGCTGAGTAATCCCCGTGATATAGTTGCAAGCAATAAGAATGGAAAGGCCGGCGGCGAAAAAAAAGCAACAGTAATAGGATTTCCTGATTATGGCGTCGGCAATATTGCTCCATTACCAGCAACGAAGAAAGAAGTAGAAGGTGTGGGTGGACAATTAAAAAATTCTGGCTACCAGGTAGCAGAATTAATGCAACAGGACGCTACAGAAACAAATCTAAAATCTGCCAGTCATGTCACTGTACTGCACATAGCAACGCATGGTTATTTTTTAAAAGATGTGGTGAAAGCCAGCTGGCCATTAGGTGTACATACAGATTATGCAAAAGATAATGTGCTGCTCCGTTCAGGCCTGATGCTGACAGGTGCTTCCAATGCAGACAAATTAATTCCAGGACTGGATAATACCAACAATGGTATCATCACCTCTTACGAAGCAATGAGCCTTGATCTGAAAGGAACAAACTTGGTGGTGCTGAGTGCCTGCGAAACAGGATTGGGAGAAGTAAAAGCCGGCGAAGGTGTGTATGGTTTGCAACGGGCATTTTTGGTGGCCGGTGCAGATGCGATTGTAATGAGCTTATGGAAAGTAGATGATGCTGCCACACAGGAATTAATGAATATTTTTTATGCTAAATGGGTAAAAGATGGTGACAAACAAAAAGCTTTTCGTGATGCACAGCTACAACTGATGACGAAGTTTAAAGAGCCATTATATTGGGGAGCATTTGTAATGATGGAGAATTAATT
>JBBSJN010000129.1:0-8774 GCA_038257235.1 Chitinophagales bacterium | reverse complement strand
ATATCGTTTTCAATAACCGGCGTTAGCCATAAAGTTGTTACTCCTAATTGTTGAAAATAATCAAGATGATTTTCAATTCCTTTAAAATCTCCGCCATGTCTTGAAAACTTATCCTTCCGGTCACATATTTTATCTCTGTAATCTTCAATGATATCATTCGAAGGGTCACCATTTGCAAATCGGTCGGGTAGCATCAGATAAATAAAATCTTCTGCTGAAACTCCCATTACCCTTGTTTTCCCATTTTCTTTATTCCTGGGTTTCAAGTCATATTCAAAATTGATATATGCCACTGCTTCCGGAGATTGTAAATTTTCTATTTTAAATTTTAGCTTGCCTGGTTTTGCATTTTTTTCAATTAACAAATCAAGCCAGATATAATTTGGATTATCCACCCGAATCTGTTTGATCATTTTTACTCCGGGATAAGCCATCAAGGATATCTTTTCCATAGTAACCCTGTCCCGGTGGATCATTAGTTGCAGATTTGGATTAGCCATACCTACCCACCAGTTTGTTGGGTATATATCAATACCCCACGATTGAATTGATTGAAACAAGAATAGTATTAATAATATTTTTTTCATAATCTTCTTATTTATCTTTTATTCGCAAAGTAAATAAAGCTGCTACTAACATTGAACACCCTCCTACTACTATCGTTAGTATCGCATTTCCGTCAAAGAAATGACGAGTCAATACACCCAATAATGTAGCAGCCAGGATTTGAGGTATCACAATAAAGAAATTAAAAATTCCCATGTAAACTCCCATTTTTTGCGGAGGAAGCACCCTCGTAAGCATAGAATAAGGCATTGCTAGAATGCTACACCAGGCTAAACCGATACCAGCCATACTGATAATTAATAAATTTTCATTATCTATAAAATAAAAAGAAATAAGGCCTATTCCACCTGCTATTAATGAAATAATATGCGCAGCCGGTCGGGAAAATTTTTTAGCCAATACCGGTAATAAAAAAGCAAAAAAAGCTGCAAAGCCATTATAAAATGCAAATAACACACCAACCCAATTACCCATTTTGTTATATGCTTCAGAGGTTGCATTTGTAGTGCCTGCTAAATGTTGTGCCAATGCCGGTGTTGTATAAATCCACATGGCAAACAAAGCAAACCATGAAAAAAACTGAACGACTGCCAACTTTTTCATTGTTGCAGGAAGATAATTGAGATCATCCATAACTTCTACAAAACCATTTGTACTGTTATTTTTGTGAAGTTTCCCGGCAATTAATTGACAAATACCAAATGCAGCAATACCGCCGGTCAAAACATACAACTCCTTTTCAAGTTTATTTTCAACAGAATAATTATATAAAAATAAAGCTGCTGTAAGTGCCAAACCTAAAATTGTCCAAATCATTCCTTTTTTAGAGAATGTTTCATAAGGTGTTTTAATATGAGTAATATTTCCTTCATTAGTCATTTCACCAAATGATTTCAACTCATCAGGTGAATATTCTTTTGTTCTTAATACTGTAAATGATATTGCAGCAATGTATACTACCGCACCTATAATAAAAGAAATTTTAACTGAGTCTGGTAGTATCCCTTCAGGAGCCTGATTAGAAATACCAAATTCAGTCAGCAAATACGGGAGTATAGAAGATATAACTGCGCCTGTTCCAATAAAGAAACTTTGCATAGCAAAACCTGTAGTTCTTTGAGAATCCGGCAACATGTCACCTACAAAAGCTCTGAATGGTTCCATAGATACGTTGATAGAAGCATCTAATAACCATAGCATAATAGCTGCCATCCATATTTCAGTAACATTGGGAAAAACAAAAAGTGCAAGGGAGGCAAAAATTGCTCCAACCATAAAAAAAGGCCTTCTCCTGCCCCATTTCTTATGCCAGGTTTTATCACTCCAATGACCAATTATAGGTTGTATGATAAGTCCTGTCAAAGGTGCAGCAATCCATAAAATAGGGATATCATCTATTGAGGCTCCCACTGTTTGGAATATCCTGCTGACATTGGCGTTCTGCAATCCAAAAGCAAACTGGATTCCAAAAAAACCAACGCTCATGTTTATAATCTGTACAAGGCTAAGTTTAGGCTTTTCGCCAATGTTGACAGAAGACATAGACAATCGTTATTAGAAAATGAGCTTTGAAGATAAGAATAATATGTAAAAAGTACACATTTGGAATTCAAGATATCATAACTGTCTTTTTCAATTCAAATTACAGGTAACATGTAATCAAATAACAAAACCGTTAGGAATAATAGCCCCTTTCTTTACAACGACAATACCATCTTTTACTGCGTACAACGCATGATCTACATTTTCAAGATGACTGCCACCATTTATTCTTACATCATGTCCAATGCGCACATTCTTATCAAGTATTGCATTCTTAATATAACAACGGTCGCCCACGCCAAGTAACGGAAGGCCATTGGATGAAATATCTGCAATGTCAGTAAGTGTTTCATAGTAATCGCTTCCCATCATATAGGTGCTTACAACTGTGCTTCCATTTCCAATTCTTGACCGGATGCCGACCACACTGCTCTCTATTCTTGATGCATGGATGATAGATCCTTCTGCTACTAATGTTTTTTCTAATGTAGTGCCGCTGATTTTGGCAGGCGGCAACATCCTCGGTCTTGTATAAATATTCCGGTCATTATCAAAAAGATTAAATAAAGGAATATCTTTTGTCAGATCAAGATTCGCTTCAAAGAAGGAATAAATATTTCCTATATCTGTCCAGTAGCCGTCATATTGGTAGCTGGCTACTTTATATTTTTCTATCGAATCAGGGATAATCTCTTTTCCGAAATCAGTAGCGACTTTGTATTCGTTTCTCAATAGTTCAAAAAGGAGCTTCGTATTAAAAATATAAATGCCCATCGAGGCCAGGTAATTTCTTCCCTGTGCTTTCATTTCTTCGCCTGTATCACTTACCCAATCAACTAACAATTCTTTTTTAGGCTTCTCGATAAATGATTTAATTACCCCTTCGCCAGATTTTAAAATACCAAACTCCGGGGCTTCTCTTTCTCCAACGGGAATGGTAGCTACTGAAATATCTGCTCCCAGGGCTTTATGATTATCGAGCATTTCTGCAAAATCCATTTGGTAAAGCTGATCACCAGATAATATCAATATATAATCACTTTCGAATGGTTCGATGTGGCGTAAGCCCTGCCTTACTGCATCTGCAGTTCCCTGAAACCAGGTTGGATTATCAGGAGTTTGTTCTGCCGCCAGTATATCAACAAAAGCTTTGCTGAATGCACTAAAGTGATAGGTGTTTTTAATATGCCGGTTGAGCGATGCTGAATTGAATTGTGTCAATACAAACATTCTTCCAATACCATTATTCAAACAATTTGAAATTGGAATGTCTACTAACCTATATTTTCCTGCTATAGGAACTGCAGGTTTAGAACGGGTAGCTGTTAATGGAAATAATCTTGAACCAGCACCTCCGCCAAGTATAATAGCAAGAATTTCTTTTGAATGTGTTATTGTTCTTATAGCCATAACTAACTTTTTATTTCAATGACTTGTATAAATCTATGTATTGTTGTGCTGAACTGTCCCAGGAATGATCGATGGTCATCATATGCCTTCTCATCCAGCTATAAAGGTCAGGTTTATTAGTGTAAAGATCAATAGCACGGCCAACCGAATAAGTAATATCTCCAACATTTGCCTGGTCGAAACGAATGCCAAAACCGTCAGTGTCACCCATATCAGTTACCGTATCTCTTAGTCCACCAATATTACGTACCATAGGAACAGTTCCGTAACGCAAAGCATACAGCTGGTTCAAACCACAAGGCTCTACCCTGCTCGGCATCAGTAAAAAATCCGAACCGGCATACATTAAATGGCTTAGCGGTTCGCTATAGCCAATATAAGAATTAAAGTAACCATTAAATTTGTGTTTCATCTGATCCAACTGATCCTCCAGTTGCGGATCACCGGAACCCAACACTAAAAAATTAGCATGCCCATTATGCTGATAAATTGATTGACTAATTGCTTCGGGTAATAAGTCCGCTGATTTCTCTCCTACTAATCTTCCGATAAAAGATATCAATGGCTTATCAGGATCTAATCCAAACTTACCCGCCAGTTCTTTTTTATTTTTCCGTTTTCCTTTTTCTACTAATTCCTTATCATAGTTTTTGGCAATGAGGTTATCTGTTAGCGGATCCCAAACCTGTGTATCTATCCCATTTAAAATACCATGGCTTTTTCCTTGTTCGTATCCAAATAAATGTTCAAGTCCGTTTGCTGCATCTTTTAGCTCATCCAGGTAACTATGGCTAACAGTGGTGACTTTCCAGGCACATTTAACCGCGGATGCCATTGGGTTAATTGTTTTCTCCCAATCCAGCATTCCCCATTTCCAGCTATCGAAAGATGGCAGTAAATAATATTTATCCCAGCCGATCCAACCCTGGTATTGTGCATTATGTACGGTGAACACTGTTGGAATATCTGCCATATTATCCTTGAATTCCAGAGCATATTTTACAAAAAAAGGAATCAGACCGGTATGATGATCATGACAATGAAGAACATCAGGCTTATGTGCCCATTTGTTTATCCAATCGCATACGGCTACCTGAAATGAAAGGAACCTTTCTGTATCATCATCATAGCCATATATTTTTTCCCTGTCGAGCAATCCATTAATGTCAACCAGGTACAAATCAAAACCCAGCTTATTGGTCTTTTCTTTAATAATGCTATAATGAAAAAACTGCGGACCGATATGTTGGCCGCCTTCATGCACCAGTTCCCATTCGTTATCGTATAAAAACTTAGTACGGTACATAGGCATCACCACTTTTGTCACATGACCAAGTTCTGTTTGATATTTAGGCAAAGCACCTACAACATCGCCCAAGCCCCCAGCCTTTGCTACCGGATAACATTCTGCCGCTATATGAACAATCTCCATAAGTAATTAATCACTGGTTTTGATTGAAATTAGGTTGTTTACAGCTGAAAACAAAACCACTATTATATAAATAAACCGGGCATTTCAAACATCCCATTTACCCCTAAATGAATTTACTCATTTTTTATACAACCTGCTAACAATACAAACAACTGTTTTTTAATGGAATCAAAATTTGTTATACTTTCATCACCTTATTAAAAATAAACAATCATTAAATATGAGTCAACCCAAACAACCTACCAACTATGGTGCATTAGGCACTTTGGTAACAGTGTTTTTTTTCTGGGGATTTATTGCTGCCGGCAATAGTGTTTTCATTCCATTTTGTAAACACTACTTCCATCTTGACCAGTTTCAAAGTCAGTTAATAGATTTTGCATTTTATACTGCTTATTATGTTGGTGCGTTATTGTTATTCATTTTTGGTACTGTCAGCGGCAAAGATCTTGTTGGTAAATGGGGATATAAGAAAAGTATTGTTTATGGTCTTCTTTTTTCCGCATTAGGTGCAGCTGCAATGATTATGGCTGTAAATGGCAATAGCTTTGCCGGAATGCTGGTAGGTCTATTCATAGTTGCTCTTGGTTTTTCTTTACAACAAACAGCGGCACAGCCTTTCGCAATTACTCTTGGAGATCCGGCTACTGGTACAGCCAGGGTTACTTTAGGAGGTGCTGTTAATTCATTTGGAACTTCCATCGGTCCATTGGTTGTTGCACTGGCATTATTTGGCACTACTGCTGCTATTACGGATGACCAAATTTCTTCGCTTAGCCTTTCCAAAGTAATCGTTTTATATGTAGGTGTTGGAGCTCTTTTTATCGGCGCAGCCGCATTATTTAATTTTTCTAAAAAAGTCCCTTCCGGAGTTATAGTTGAAAAAACAGAAAGTGGAAGCAAAGCTTTGATTATGTTGCTTATTATGACAGTTTTGCTTGGCGCAATGTTTGTTCCTGTGTTTGGTAGTTATAAAACTGCATTAATTAATCCAACAGAAGCTGAACAAGATGCTTTAGAAATGTATCGTCTTCGCTGGCTATTTGGAGCATTAGCCGTTGTAGTAATTGGCCTTTTAGCCTCTAACCTTAGTGCAAGAAAAAACCCTGATGGCTGGGGTGCTATGCGTTATCCTCAATTGGTACTGGGCATGTTGGGCATTTTTACTTATGTAGGTGTGGAAGTTGCTGTTGGTAGCAATCTTGGGGAATTATTAAAACAAAAAGAATTCGGTTCTTTGTCTGCATCCCAAGCCACTCCATATATTATGATGTATTGGGGAAGTTTGATGATTGGCCGATGGACAGGTGCTGTAGGCGCATTCAATTTTAGTAAAGCCACTAAACAACTATTACAGGTGGTTGTTCCATTAATAGCATTTGGAATTCTTATACTGATCATTTACTTATCAAACTATAATGTATCAGCTCTATATTATTATATAATATGTGTTATCATATTGATTGCTGCCTTTTTCTTTAGTAAAGACAAGCCGGTTCAGACATTATTAATATTTAGTTTGCTGGGCATAGCCGGAATGGTTATTGGCTTATTATCGACCGGAACAGTGGCAATCTATGCATTCCTGAGTGCGGGGCTTTGTTGCTCCATTATGTGGCCATCTATTTTTAGTTTGTCAATTGCCGGTCTTGGGAAATATGAATCACAGGGATCGGCATTTTTGATAATGATGATACTTGGTGGAGGTATCATTCCTCCTATTCAAGGAAAATTGGCGGATGTGATAGGTATTCATCAATCTTATATTGTTGCAGCAGTTTGCTTTGCTTACCTCGCATTATTTGCATTTTTGGTAAAAGGTATTTTGCGTAAACAAGGTATTGACTATGATGCCGAGATAAGCGGTAGCGGACATTAATAAATAAAATCAATAAAATAATATGTCAGAATTCGCAATAGGTGTAGATATTGGAGGTACTAACACAAAGTTTGGAGTAGTTGATAAGCAGGGAAAGATTCTTTGTCAGGATAGAATGCTTACCAACGATGCAAATGATGTGCAGGAGTTTGTGAATGAGTTGCACAAAAAACTGATGCCACTGATTGAAAAAGCCGGTGGTCTTGAAAAATTTGCAGGTATCGGTGTTGGTGCACCCAATGGCAATTATTATTCCGGTACTATTGAATATGCCGCAAACCTGAAATGGCGGGGCATTATTCCGTTTGCAAAAATTACTGCTGAAAAGTTTGGGCTTCCTGTCAAACTTACCAATGATGCCAATGCAGCTGCAATGGGTGAAATGAAGTATGGTTGTGCAAAAGGCATGAAACATTTCATCACTATTACATTAGGAACAGGTGTTGGTAGCGGAATTGTGATTGATGGAAAAATTGTGCTGGGTCATGATGGATTTGCAGGAGAGTTAGGTCATACAATCATAAGACCTGGCGGTCGGCTACATTCCGGAACCGGTATTAGAGGTTCCCTTGAGTCTTATGCATCTGCAACCGGAGTAAGAGAAACTGCAATCGAACTTCTGACAAAAAATCCAAAGGAAGAAAGTTTGCTTAGGGACTATAGTATCAATGATCTTATTACCAGCAAAACTGTTTATGACTGTGCTGTAAAAGGCGATAATATTGCCAATGAGGTGTTTAATTTCACTGGTCAGATATTAGGAGAAGCTTTAGCAAACTTTATTTTATTTTCTTCTCCGGAAGCAATTGTATTATTTGGAGGTCTTACAAAAGCTGGCAGCTTAATCTTGACTCCAACAAGACAGGCAATGGAAGCCAGCCTTATCCAGATTTTTAAAAACAAGGTCAAATTAATCTTTAGTGAATTGAATGAAGCTGATGCAGCTATACTTGGCGCCAGTGCATTGATATGGGATAATTAAGCAAACATATACATATTAAAAAGCCCTGATACAATGCATATCAGGGCTTTAAATAAAACTATTTTATTGTAAATCAGAATGCTTTTTTAGGTTCTTCGCTTCCTTTAATCTTTACCAGATTTTGCTGGTTAATCATATCATTCATCACTTTCATTGCCTGATCGAGGTAGATATCTTTCTGCAATGTTTTTAACCACTGCTGAAATCTTTCCTGCTTGTTTTTATCATCTGACCAGCGATTTGTTTCTTTTGGCAATGCTGTTACGTCCAATTCATTTTTAAGTTTCAATAATGACTCTAACTGTTTTACAGTTTTGCGGATAGCCTCTTGCTCTTCTTTATATTTATCAATCTGTAAGGAATATTGCTTGGCATTTTGATTAGAAAGCCATTCCGCACTTTCCTTAATCAAACTGAATGTATTATCATTCTGCAAACGAGTATTGCTTAATTGCTGAATCGTTTTTAAATCATATCCAGGATTCCAGTTTTTATAACTTGCTTTACTGATCTCATCCCAAGGCAATGCATCTTCATTATCTTTTTCTCTTACTTTCAGGTATTCAAGATTATCCGGCAGTACAATATCAGAGCTTACACCTTTGAGCTGTGTAGAGCCTCCGTTAATTCTATAGAACTTCTGTAAGGTAAGCTTCACCGTTCCTAACTCTGCATTTGAAAGAGAGAAACCGTTTTCATCTAAACCGATATTACGCTGCACGGTTCCTTTTCCATAAGTAGAAGTGCTTCCTATAATAACCCCTCTGCCATAATCCTGAATAGCAGCAGCAAATATTTCTGAAGCAGATGCACTGAATTCGTTAACCATTACAGCTAATGGCCCTGTATATAACACATTGCGGTCTTTATCCTTCAGCACACTGGCGTTGTTCTCTCTGTCTTTAACCTGTACTATCGGACCATCTTCAATAAATAAGCCGGCCATCTGAACCACATCGTAT
>JBBSJN010000128.1:0-8818 GCA_038257235.1 Chitinophagales bacterium | reverse complement strand
TGGAGTTTCTTCCAATAATTTTCAGAATACACAAACGGCGTTTCAAAGAAATAATGATGTATTGGTAACTAATTTTATTAATCCGCTCAGTGGGCTGGCAAATATCTCAATTGACGGAGTAATTTTCTTTAAAAAGAAAACTGAAAAAATTACCAAAGCAGGGTTATTGTACCATGCAGGGGAGAGAATACTTACGGGTATAAGAACAGGCAATGTTACTAACCCTTTAACAGGTAAACCTGTTAATTTTTTAAACTCGTTTTATTCTTTAGGGTTATATTTTCAAACCGGGGCCTGGGAAATAAATAATGCTAAAAATGTAGGAATCTCATGGTTTGCATTACGGTATATTTCCTCTTACAGTAACCCGGAACAAATAAAAGAATTTTTACCGGCTATTGAAACCAATGGGGTGTATAATGGTTATTCTATTGCCTGGGGTGTAGAAATTACCAAATTGGTTAATATAAAAGTGGTGTATTATAAGTATATCAAGAAACCAGAGATAGATTATTATCTTCCCATATACCAGTTCTCTTTTAATTATACTATGAAATAGAATAGGCAAGAGAAAGTTTATGTCCTTCTCATCCATTAATGCTGACCAAAGAGGCATTGGAGATTGAAAATAATGATTATATGATGAGCTGGGCTGAATAAAACACATAATAAAAGCAGCCCTGCAATTGTGGGGCTGCTTTTATAATCTTGTTAGAGTTATTATCTTAAAAATAATAACTCTCTGTACTTAGGCAAATACCACTCACGGTCGTCTACCAACAATTCCAGTTTGTCAACATGGTAACGTATCTCATCAAAGAATACATCTTTTATCTTGCCCTGATAAGCGATAGCTTTTTCTCTTGTATCGGTTAAGTTATTAGCTTTTTTTCTAGCCTCAATCATTTTCTCAACCATATCACTTGCTTTATTGATATGTTCAGATATTTTAGTAAGAATCTGTATTTGATTGGCGTAGTCTTTTTCTGTTAATCCTGCTTCTTTTAATCCGCTGATATTATTAGCCAATAATGTTTGATAACGGATTGCTGCAGGCAAAATATGACTGGTTGCCAGTTCGCCCATGATGCGGCTTTCTATCTGTACTTTTTTAATGTATTTCTCCAGTTCTATCTCATGCCTTGCTTCCAGTTCGCTATGCGAATAAATTTTGTTAGACTCAAATAAATTTTTTGCTTTTTCAGTTACCATTGCATCCAATGCTTGTGGTGTTGTTTTCACATTAGCCAAACCTCTTTTCTCAGCTTCTTTTTGCCATGCCTGGCTATAACCATCACCTTCAAATAATATTTTTTCACTGTCAACTATATATTGACGGATAACATGCATAATGGCAATTTCTTTTTTCTCACCTTTTTCAATTAATCCATCCACTTCATTTTTGAACTGCTTTAAAGTATCTGCCATAATAGTGTTAAGAACAGTCATTGGATTGGCACAGTTTGCAGTAGATCCAACCGCACGGAATTCAAATTTATTTCCGGTGAATGCAAATGGAGAAGTTCGGTTACGATCGGTATTGTCCATCAACAATTCAGGAATGCTACGATGAATATCAATCTTCAACATACTCTCATCGGTCTCATCCATTGTATCCGAAACTCTTTCTTTAACATCTTGCAAAACTTTTGTAAGATGTTGGCCAATGAAAACGGAGATGATTGCCGGAGGCGCTTCGTTGGCTCCAAGACGATGATCATTTGGTGCAGAAGCAATAGAAGCTCTTAAAATATCTGCATAATCATGTACTGCCTTAATAGTGTTCACAAAAAATGTGAGAAACATCAGGTTGGTCTTTGGCGTTTTGCCCGGAGCCAAAAGGTTTACTCCTGTATCGGTTGCCATACTCCAGTTGTTATGTTTACCACTTCCATTAATGCCAGCGAAAGGCTTTTCGTGTAATAAAACTCTCAGATTATGACGGCGGGCAACTCTGTCCATTACATCCATTAATAATGAATTGTGATCGACAGCCAGACTTACTTCTTCAAATATTGGGGCACACTCAAACTGACAAGGTGCTACTTCATTATGTCTTGTACGTAATGGGATACCTAATTTGTAAGCTTCGGTTTCGAAATCTCTCATGTACGCATAAGTTCTTTCAGGAATAGAACCAAAGTAATGATCTTCTAATTGTTGGTTTTTTGCAGATGAATGTCCGTAAACAGTTCTGCCGGTCATTACCAGGTCAGGTCTTGCGTTAAACATAGCTTCATCAACAACAAAATATTCCTGCTCCCAACCCAACGTAACAGTAACCTTGTTTACATTTTTATCAAAATAATTACAAACATCAACGGCTGCTTTATTTAAAGCTTCTGTTGCTTTTAATAATGGAGCTTTATAATCTAAAGAATGACCCGTGTATGAAACAAAGATGGTAGGAATACATAAGGTTTTCCCATTTCCGATTTCCATTATAAATGGGGGAGACGATGGATCCCATGCAGTGTAGCCTCTTGCTTCAAAAGTTGCCCTTAATCCACCACTTGGAAAAGAAGAAGCATCAGGCTCTTGTTGCACCAATGCATCGCCTTCAAACTGTTCAATTGCTGTGCCGTCATTTTTTAAAGTAAAGAATGAATCATGCTTTTCGGCTGTAGTTCCGGTAAGTGGTTGAAACCAGTGTGTAAAATGGGTAACGCCTTTACTTTCTGCCCAGGCACGGATTCCACTGGCAATCTGGTTGGCCATTGCTCTGTCAATTTTCTGACTGGATTTGGTGGAAGAAAGAAGACTTTTGAAAGCTTCATCACTTAAAACTTCTCTGGCAGTTTTTAATGTGAAAACATTACTTCCAAAAAAATTGGTGATTTTGTCAGAGCTCTCAACCCTGGCTTCTTCATTTGTAGCTAAATTCTTAATTGCATTAAAACGTAAAGACATTGTATTTAATTTTCAGCAAAACAATGGCATTGCCATAGAAAAACCAATTAATTTTGAAAAATGTAGAAAAATATGACTAAATGGGGAAAATAAAAGCAAAAAGAGGTTTATTAAAGCAAAAATCAGGAGATTAGACCTCTAATTAGAAACATTATTTTTATTTTTAATGTTTGATGTAAACAATTTGGCTAATCTCTTCCAATCAATCAAAGCTGCCATAGGAATTACCAGCAATGGGATTATAACACTCCGGTATCTAACAATGGCGCCAAGATTATTTACACTAAATCCAATAGCAAGCAGCAGCGAGAATGAAAAAAACAGGCAGAAATAAATCAGGTTTTTTGATTCATAACCATTCGACCTGAACAAAAGGAAAACCGCAAATAGAAAAAACAAAGCTGTCAATTCCAGTGCTGCGGCTAGTGAAAGTATGTGACGAACATCTCCTGGGTTGGGCCTGAGTATCGAAAGATTAATTGCCTGAGGTGTATTTTTTAAAAAACTAATAGCTGAAGGTTCTAATTCCTTAGTTGGTATTGTAGAATTGCCCCCTTTAATATTTATAAAATCCTGTTGTTTGTTTACAACGGCCTGTGGAAAATCCAGTTGCGGACTGATATACCTGATTGTAAAAAAAAGAATTATGTATAATAAATATAATGAACCAAAAATTGCCAATCCGTATTTTGGTTTTCTGTCAGCGATTAACCAGGCAACAATTGCTGGGACGATTATAACAATAATGAAATTTCTGAGAACAAGTAATAACAACAGGCCAGTCAGTAAACTAAGAATTCTTCGTACACCGAAACGTCTTTCTTTTAAGCCAAAATAAATTGCATAAATAACAAGGCTGATTCCTGTAAATATTAATCCTTCTTTATGAAGGCCGCTGGTCCAATATAAAAAGGAAGGAATAAGTATTGTGGCCAATATAATAGAAAGTCTTTTGCCGGGAAATACATCTGTCATCACTTTGTAGATTGCCAACGGTCCGTATAAAGTGATAAAAGAATAAAAGATGATGTTGACATAATAATGCCCGAAACTGAAAATATTAAAAATGGAAAGCACTTTTATAAAAACATTCCCTTTCAGGTCATTCCAATAAGAATCGCTGCCAGCCAAAAATTTATCTACACTTGTATTATACGGGTCATTAAATAAATTAGTGAAATATTCATGCGGATTATTAAATAGCAAGTGATATTCTTGTATGCTGCTGAAATGATAAGCCCAGGTATCCTGCATCTGCGCCAATCCACCATAATAAATACCAATCCAACCATAAAAAATGCCGACCATTACTTTTAACAGAAAAATAATAATCAACTGGGGCTTGCTCAGGCCTGTATTGATGAAGAATTTAATTTTGGTTATCAGCCAGGCAAAAATTACTAGCCAGGCTACAAATAATAAGTATTCCAAAAGGTGAAGGTTTTACCGCCACAAAATAGCCAATATTGTGGTGATTGTCAGCACAAAGTTGACAAGTTATGGGTTAGCTGAAACTGAGTTCCATTAAATTTGCAGCCAGAATCATAATTTAATTTAAAATCAGATGGAAGTAACAGTAAAGACAGCGCAACAGCTACGATTAACAGCCGATGAATTTGAACTGATCAAACAGAAATTGGGCAGAACTCCCAACTTCAATGAACTCTGTGCTTTCTCAGGCATGTGGAGCGAACATTGTAGTTATAAAAACTCTATCAAATGGTTAAAGACATTGCCAAGAGATGGCGGTAGAATGCTGGTAGCAGCAGGTGAAGAAAATGCGGGATTGATGGATATTGGTGATGGCCTCGGTGTTGTTTTTAAAATTGAATCACATAATCATCCATCTGCTATCGAACCGTTTCAAGGTGCGGCAACAGGTGTAGGTGGAATTCACAGAGATATTTTTACGATGGGTGCAAGGCCGATTGCTGCATTGAATTCGTTACGTTTTGGAAACCTGGAAGAAGATAAAACGCAACATCTTCTATCAGGTGTAGTGCATGGCATTGGTCACTATGGTAATTGCTTTGGTGTGCCTACTGTGGGTGGCGAAATATATTTTGATCAATGCTATCATACCAATCCATTGGTAAATGCAATGAGTGTAGGCATTTTAAAAAATGGAGAAACAGTTTCTGCAATCGCATTGGGAAAAGGAAATCCTGTAATGTTTGTAGGCAGTGCAACAGGTAAAGACGGAATCGGCGGAGCTTCTTTTGCATCTGCCGATATAACAGCAGAAAGTGCACAGGATTTACCAGCTGTGCAGGTTGGAGATCCATTTCAGGAAAAGAAATTATTGGAAGCATGTCTGGAAGTAATACAAACAGGTGCTGTTGTGGGAATGCAGGATATGGGAGCTGCAGGCATTATTTGTTCTACTGCTGAGATGAGTGCCAAAGGTGAAGTGGGAATGAGGATTGATCTGGATAAAGTTCCTGCCCGTCAAAGCAACATGAAAACATGGGAGCTTTTATTAAGCGAAAGCCAGGAAAGAATGTTACTCGTTGCAGAAAAAGGAAGAGAAGACGAAGTAATGAAAGTATTTACCAAGTGGGATTTGCCTTGTTCTGTAATTGGCGAAGTAACAGACGATGGCAACCTTGATTTTTATATGAACGGAGAATTGGAAGCCTCGTTACCAGCATATGAATTAGTATTGGGCGGCGGTGCTCCGCAATATGAAAGAGAATATAAAGAGCCTGCATATTTAGCAGCCATAAAAAAGTTTGACCCGTCATCCATAAAAGTGCCGGAGAATTTAAAAGCAGTTGCTGAAAAACTGATAGAACTTCCTTCCATCGCATCAAAAAGATGGATATACAATCAGTACGATAGTATGGTAGGAACAAACAATACTTCTACCAATGCACCAACAGATGCACCGATTGTAATTATTAAAGGAACAAAAAAAGCGTTAGCAATAACTACCGATTGTAACAGCCGTTATGTATATGCTGATCCATACAAAGGAACAATGATGGCAGTAAGCGAAGCAGCTAGAAATATTGTTTGCAGCGGCGGTTTACCATTAGGCGTTACCAACTGCTTAAACTTTGGTAATCCTTACGATCCGGAAGTGTATTATCAATTTGTACAAGCAATAAAAGGAATGGGAGAGGCCTGCCGCAAATTTGATACACCGGTAACTGGTGGCAATGTTAGTTTCTATAATCAGAATCCAGATGGTCCGGTTTATCCTACACCAACAATTGGTATGGTTGGTTTATTGGAAGATGTAGATAAAAGAATGACGTTGAACTTTAAAGAAGAAGGAGACATTATTTATGTGTTGGGAGAAATAACAAACGATATTAATTCATCGCAATACCTGTGCAAACTTTGTGGAGTTGAATATTCGCCTGCCCCGCATTTTGAACTGGAAAATGAATTTGCATTGCAACAAACAATTGCATCATTAATAACAAAGGGATTAATTCTTTCTGCACATGATATCAGCGAAGGCGGATTATTTGTTGCGTTATGCGAAAGTGGATTTAACAGGGAGCTTGGCTTTTCTGTAATCACAACCGGAGGAATCAGAAAAGATGCTTCTCTTTTTGGAGAAGGGCAAAGCCGTGTTGTGGTGTCAGTTGCTTTAGTTAAAGTAAAAGAGTTTGAAGCTTCAATAAAAGATATTTCATTTGAAAAGGTTGGTGTGGTTACAAGTGGCGAAGTGGTTGTAGATGGTGATTTCTGGGGAACGATTGATTGGTGGAGCGAAAAATATGATACCGCTATTGAAAATTATTTATCAAAAGAAGAAGCAGGCTCGGCATTGAGTTCAATATAATGGAGAAGAATAAAACGATATTATTAACAGGCGCCGCCGGTTTTATCGGAAGTTACCTGCTAGGTTTTTTGAACAAGCAAGGTTATACCAACATAATCATTGTTGATGAGTTTGATAATGAAGACAAGTGGTTCAACTTCGATGATAAACAGTTTATTGAAAAAGTAGAAAGAGAAGTATTATTTGATTGGCTGAAGTCCTATGATGCTGCAATTGACTTTGTCTTTCACCTTGGTGCAAGAACAGATACAACTGAGTTTGATTATTCCATTCATGAAAAACTGAATGTGGAGTATTCAAAAAGTATTTGGAACTATTGTACTGAGAAAGGTATTCCATTGGTCTATGCATCTTCTGCTGCCACTTATGGAAGCGGGGAATTGGGTTACAAAGACGATCATACCATTGTAGAAGAATTGCAACCGCTGAATCCTTACGGCGTTTCCAAAAATGAATTTGATAAATGGGCCCTGCAACAGACCTCACCCCAACCCTCTCCACATGGAGAGGGAGGAAGACCACCTTTCTGGGCCGGTCTTAAATTCTTCAACGTATATGGTCCCAACGAATATCATAAAGGCAGAATGGCCAGCATGATTTTTCATGGCTACAACCAGATTAAAAAAACTGGCGAAGTGAAATTATTCAAATCGCATAAGCCGGATTTTAAAGACGGCGAACAGCTTCGGGATTTTATTTATGTAGAAGACATCGCCAAAGTTTGTTACTGGCTCATGCAAAACAAAGTTGATTCCGGTTTATATAATTTAGGTACAGGAAAAGCAAGAAGTTTTAAAGACCAGATCACTGCCATATTTACCACACTTAACAAAGAACCAAATATCCAGTACATAGAAATGCCAGAAGACATCCGGGATAAATATCAATACTTTACAGAAGCAGATATGAATAAACTTATCAATGCAGGTTACACCGAATCTTTTTATTCATTGGAAGAAGGCATTGCAGACTATGTAAAAAACTTTCTTACAGGAAGTAATTATTATTAAGCCCTATTAATATTTTTTTTGCCGGTAAGGAGATAAGACGGCAAGTATAGTGTTCTGTAAAAATTTTTTCTCACCTTCCCTTCCCGGCAAATCTTGCTGCTTCTAATTTAAAAAAGGCTCAACTATTATTAGCATCATCACCAATAATTTTTTATCCGGTAAGAAGATAAGACGGCAAGTATGATATTCTCTAAAAAAATTCTTCTCGCCTTCCCGTCTTTCCGGCGAAAGTAAGTTCTTGCAATAAAAAAAGAGAATAACTTTCGTTACTCACTCTTCTTCAAATTACAACATTTGAATAAGGCTCTTATTTTTTCGGCATCAGCACCGCATCAATCACATAAGTAACGCCATTGCTAGAAATAACATCAGCAATAGTAATGTTAGCTACACCACCTTTTGCGTCAGTCACTGTCCATTTACCATCTTTGTAGCCAATCATCAGTTCTTCACCCTGTACAGTTTTCACTTTCTGACCGTCTTTCAAATCGGTAGATTTAAAAGCACCAGACACCACATGATAAGTAAGAATGTTCGTCAGGGCTGCTTTGTTTTCTGGTTTTACCAGATTGTCAACTGTTCCTGCTGGCAATTTACCAAACGCAGCATTAGTTGGGGCAAACACCGTAAATGGTCCTGCACTCTTCAATGTTTCCACCAGTTCAGCAGCTTTTACAGCAGCTACAAGTGTAGTATGGTCAGCAGAACCAGCCGCGTTATCCACTATGTCTTTCGAAGGAACCATCATCGCACCACCTACCATCACACCTTGTTCAGTAGGTTCCATCTTATCCATTTTATCCATAGATGTATCTTCCATCTTGGTTTCTTCGGTCTTCTTTTCATCGTTGCAGGCCATAAAAGTTGTGCTTACTAATGCTGTAGCAAGTAAAAGCGAGAAAAATTTCTTTTGCATGATTTTTTTTATTTTAAGTTGATTTATAGAACAACACATACGACAAGCCATTGTTTACAGATTGCTCCGATTAGTTTTATTTCTACTGTTTTGTTTAATCATTTGTGGTACAGCGGTTTTTTTCTTCCACAATCGCTTATCAGCCTCCAGTAGTTATCTTTACCAAAAGCAGGAATATGAGTAAGA
>JBBSJN010000127.1:0-8896 GCA_038257235.1 Chitinophagales bacterium | reverse complement strand
ACCAAAGACAGGGTGATTCCTTATAAACATGCCAAAAAACTGGCAGCGCTACAAAAAGGGGTAGAATTGATCAAAATTGAGAAAGGAAGACATAACAACCTGAATGACTTTACTTTATTTCAGAATAAGATAGATTCTTTACTTCAGTAATAGCTTAAAAAATACCCTATTTGTGGTATTGTTTTAGGTTTATCGATTTTTTACCTTTACAGTATGAAAAAGTTGATTGTTATTCTTTTATTTTCTCACGGCCTTTTTCTCAATGCACAATCTGATAGTTCATATCAGCTCTTATTGAAAAATATCACCGAAGTACAATTAACAGATAGTCTTTTATTGAATGCGATAGAACTTCAATCTGAACCCTTGGACACCTTCACCATTAAAAAATGGTTTACACATGCTTTATCAATCAACAATACCAACAGGTTAAAAAACAGGGATTACTACCTGACTGGAAAAATTACTTACAATAACAATTTCGATTTACTGGTTGTAGTAGAACAAAAAAAGAAAGCTGATGCTACCGGAATGCAGGTTGTGTATCTTGTAAGTACTAAAAAAAATGGTGGCTACATTTCATCATTGGAAGTAGCAGTTGCAGGTATAAAAAATAATTCTAATTATAACACCTCCTCACTTTTATATAAAGACAATAAATTAAAGTTAGATACAAAATTCGTTGCCAATGATTCAGCCTATGCAGATGTGAATGTATATAAGATAACCAAGACCGGCCGCTTCTTGCTGGCGCCAAACTATTAAACACTATTCTTCCAGCATAACTTTTGACTTGCCAACTTTCAGTTTGTACCCTACTCCTACTTTTAATGCGTAGTTCCTGCCTGAATGGCTGACAGGAAAGTCAAAACAAACCGGATAATTATATTCGCTGATTATATCCCTGATGATTTCATAAACTTCTTGTCCAAATGGCCGTTCTGTATCATTCATATCTGTAAAGCCGCCAATAATAAGACCAGCTAATTTTGAAAGCTTTCCACTTCTTTTCAATTGATACATCATTCTGTCCACATTGTATTTCTGCTCACCAACATCTTCTATAAAAAGAATTTTACCTTTTGTTTTTAAATCCGATTCTGTACCTACCAGGTGTGCCAGCAATGCAAGATTCCCTCCAACCAACTCTCCGATTGCTTCTCCTTTTTTATTGAAGGCATGAGCAGCACAGGTATATTTTATCTTTTTTCCAAGCAATGCATTTTTTAAGGACAATACAAATTCATTGGTATGGCCTCCATCATTAAATGCGCCAGACATTGGAGCATGCAATGAAGAAATATAATAGTTGGAAAAAAGATGCGAATGTAAAACTGTTATATCACTGTAACCAATCATCCACTTAGGTTGCTTCTTGAATTTTTTAAAATCAATCTTCTCAATTATTCTACCCATTCCATAACCTCCTCTTCCACACAAAACCGCTTTCACTTCATCATCATCCATCATTGTTTGTAAATCCGAAAGCCTTTCTTGATCAGTACCGGAAAAATAGGTTTCAGAATTGCTGCCAACCGTATTCCCAACTTTAACGTTAAAGCCCCATTCTTTTAATGTTTTAATAGAGGTTTCAATTTTTTCCAAAGTCATGTACCCAGATGGACAAACGATTCCTATTGTATCACCTTTCTTTAAGTATGGCGGTATTTTAATCATGTTACAATTCTATTTCCGATAAAGTTATCAGATTTCATCCATTTTGGGCAATGGCATCTATTCCGGTATTTTTGCAGACTTATTGCGACGAATAAGTGCTGAATGGCGATAAATAGTTCAAGAGTGCTGCGACTGGCCTACCGGCAGGCAGGGTAGTACAAAAACTGATAACAAAAAATGAATCAACCTAAACGATATTTAATTACTTCTGCCCTACCCTATGCTAACGGATTAAAACATGTTGGTCATTTGGCAGGTGCTTATATTCCGGCTGATATTTATGTACGTTACCTGAAAGCACAAAAAAGAGATGTGGTGTTTGTTTGTGGAAGCGATGAACATGGTACAGCCATTCCTATTCAGGCAAAAAAAGAAGATACAACTCCACAAGCCATCATCGACAAGTATCATGTAGCAATGGAAGAAGATTTCAAAGACTTGTCTGTGGACTTTGACATCTATCATCGCACCAGTGCACCCATTCATCATGAAACGGCACAGGAGTTTTTTACCAAACTGAATGATGCCGGTGAATTGGAAATAAAAGAAACAGAACAATATTTTGATGAAGAAGCGAATACTTTTCTTGCCGATCGCTTTATAAAAGGAACTTGTCCGAATTGTGGAAGTGACAGAGCTTTTGGTGATCAATGCGAAACCTGTGGCCGGACACTGAGTCCCGATGAATTGATAAATCCTGTCAGCACACTGAGTGGCAAAACTCCAATTAAGAAAAAAACTTCACACTGGTATTTGCCTTTGGGCAAACATGAAGATTTTTTAAGAGACTGGATTCTTAAGGAACATAAAGATGATTGGCGGGCAACAGTTGTTGGCCAATGCAAAGGATGGATAGACGGCGGTTTACAATCGAGAGCTGTAACAAGAGATTTGGATTGGGGAGTGAAAGTACCGGCCTCCCCAAACCCCTCCAAAGGAGGGGCTTCCGAAGCGGCTGTTAATGGAAAGGTTCTTTATGTGTGGTTTGATGCGCCAATAGGATATATCAGTGCAACAAAGCAATGGGCAATTAATAACGGCAAAGATTGGAAACCTTATTGGGAAGATAAAGATACCAAGCTTGTTCATTTTATAGGTAAAGACAATATTGTTTTCCATTGCATCATCTTTCCCGTAATGCTGAAGTTGCATGGCAATATTTTGCCAGATAATGTTCCGGCAAATGAGTTTTTAAATCTGGAAGGTGATAAAATGAGTACCAGCCGCAACTGGAAGCTGGAGATGAGAGATTATATCAACGACTTTGTAAAAAAGGAAAATGGAGGCGGGCAATGTGTTGATATGCTCCGCTATTATCTTACCCAGATAGCACCAGAAACTAAAGACAGTGAATTTACCTGGAAAGGTTTCCAAGATGCGGTGAACAGTGAGCTGGTTTCGATATTTGGCAATTTCATCAACCGGACTTGGGTATTGATGCATAAGCTTTGCCGAGGAAAAGTTCCTGCCTTGCATACTGATATATTTGATGAAAATGACAAATTCCTGATTGCAGCAATCGAAAAAGCAAAAAGTACAATTGAAGAATTGCTGGAACAATATAAATTCAGAGAGGCATTATTTGAAGTGATTGAATTAAGCCGCAAGGGCAATCAATATATGCAGAAAAAAGAACCCTGGATTGTTGCAAAACAGGCCTCCCCTCTCGCCTCAGGCGAGACCGAAGGAGGGGCTTTAAACACCGAAAGTGCAAAGGTGAATTCTAAAAATGAAAAGTCAGGGGATCCTTCCTCTGAATTCAGAGAGGCGGCGCAAAAAAGCATTGATAACACCATGCATCTGTGTTTACAGCTTTCTGCTAATCTTGCCATTCTTATTAATCCATTTTTGCCCAATACCGCAAAAACCATGTTGAGCATGATGAAAGTGGTGGAGAAAATGCTGGATTGGGAAAATGCGGGGAAACTAAAACTCTTAAGTGTTGGCTATAGCCTCCGAGAACCACAATTACTATTCAGAAAAATTGAAGACTCTGAAATAGCTGAACAAATAGAAAAGCTAAAAGCAGGTTTAAAAGAATCTGCAACAGCTTCAAAAGAAAACAAACCACAACAATCAAAACCAATGATACAATTTGATGATTTTGCCAAACTGGAATTAAAAGCAGGAACTATTACTGCTTGTGAAAAGGTAGAAAAAGCAGATAAACTATTAAAACTGGAAGTGGATCTTGGCACAGAAAAAAGAACTATTGTTTCTGGAATTGCACAGCACTACAGTGCCGAAGAAATGATTGGCAAACAGGTTGTAGTTGTTACCAACCTGGCTCCAAGAAAAATGAAGGGCATCGAAAGCCAGGGAATGATATTAACGGCAGAAGACAGCGATGGCAAACTACAGTTATTGAAACCTGAAAATCCGGTTTCACCCGGTTCAAATGTTAGTTAACCGGTAAAGTTTTTTGTAATACCCGTGTCGCCTTTGTCGAAACGGGGGTTTTACCCATGGTTTTTAGTAAATTTACATTTACTAAAAAGTACTCCGCACCTTGGCTGTAAAACCAACAAGAAGAAAATTTTTAAAAATTTCAGCTATCCTTAGCGGAATAATAATGCTATTGCTGCTAGGATTTCACTTCTGGTTTAAAGCACATGCCAGGCACATGCTTGAAGACCTTGTTGAATCCAAATCCAATGGTAAACTTAAAATGAAAGTAGGGAAGTTAAAGTTTGGTTATTTCAGCAAGAAAATAGAGTTGGATAATGTTACTTTTTATAATACAGATACTATCAATGTAAATACCACTTATCGTTTCGATGTAAAAAAATTAAACCTGAAAATAAAAAGCCTGATAGGTGTTATTTTCCAGGATCGGTTTATTATTGATACGCTTACACTACATGATCCGGATATACAGGTTACACGACTGAAACAGAATGAGAAAACCGATAGAGTAAAATCAAGCGACGTTTCTATTCCTGAAGAAATGGGTAAAATATACAGATCTATACAGGACGCATTAAATGTACTTAAGGTATCCAAGTTCAGTATCTTCAATGGAAAATTTACACTTAACAATAAGATTCAGCCCAACCAACAATCTGTTACATTCAGCAATCTGGACTTTCATATTGATAATTTTTCAATTGACAGTACTTTAAAAATCAATAAAGAAAAAATTCTGTTTAGTGATAATGTAACCTTGAGCTCTCATGATCAGGATATCGAATTGCCAGATAGCAGGCACAGGCTTAGCTTCAGAGATTTCAGAATTAATTTAAAACGCAGATTGGTAGAATTTGACAGTTGTACGATTGCTGCAACCCGTACGGATAGTGCAACTTCTGCTTTTTCTGTTTTTTTTGACAAACTATTATTAACGAATATTGATTTTGATACACTTTACAGGGCCGAAGTGATTAAAGCCGATTCGGTATACTGTGTGAATCCTAAGTTTACCCTGAAAGTAGAAATTGCAAAAAAGAAAGGAAACGGAAAGTCGCCGCCAAAACTTGAAAGCATTATCAAGCAACTAACAGGGGATTTGATATTAGGCCATGTTGTAGTAAGCAATGCAGATTTCAATATTGAAACAGTAAAAGATGGTATACCAAACTCATTCACCTTTTCAAATAACAATTTCGGGATGCAGGGCCTTACCATTGACCAGGGAGCAAAAAATCCTATAAAAGTAGATCGTTTTGCAATGGCCATTCGCAATTATGAAAACTTTATAAAAGACAGTACCTATAGTATAAAATTTGACAGTATTATTTTTAAAGATGATCGTATCACTCTCAGTAATTTTTTATTTGAACAGCTGAATAATGGAAAAACAATCAACTCTTTCAGCATCCCACAGTTTTATCTTGGCGGCTTATCATGGGATGACCTGGTTTTCGAAAGAAAGCTAAAAGCAGATCAGGCCACTATGTTTTATCCAAATATTATTTATACCGTAAATCCTGCTAAAAAAAAATCCGGTCAGCAAAACATTTTTCAATCGTTGGGTGCTGTAAATGAGTTTATGGATCTTAAATTTCTTGAAGTAATAGATGGCAACATTGATCTTACCATTAAAAAGGATTTACGTTTAAAGCTGTACAGGGCCAATCTGTCAATAGAAAGCAACTCTCTCCTGTCTTCCAAAAAAATTGCCGGCATAAAAAACTCTTTAACCTCAATAAATTTTGAAAAAGGAAATTTAACTGCCGGCAACCTTGATTTCGAATTAACTGGCCTCCGTTATCTTGGTCACAGTGGCCATTTTGTGGCAGCCAACATTTCAGTAATTGACAAGAAGAAGAAGCACACATTATCTATTCAGGAGGTGGAAGTAGACAGAATGATTGTAAACGAGTTAAACGGAAACATTGATGCAGAAGGGGTAATCTGGAAAAAAGGAAATATAAACATCGATATTGCGAATAACAATAAAGCATCAGCCCGATCCATTATACAATTAAAAAATATTAAAGGAGAAAATACTAACATCAATATCTCTAACGGCAATTTAAAAATTTTATCTGCTGTCGATAAGATTTCTTTAGACAAACTGGAAAGCAGTCCTGGCAAAGCGTTAGTACTGGAAGGACTGTATTTAGCTGGGAGAGAATTGAAAGCAAAAAACAATACCGCAATGCTTTCTGTAGCCAACTACCAGCTTTCAGACAATAAAACTTCTACATTCAAACAAATCAAGTTTAGCAGCAATACAGAAAAAAATGACATTGCTTTTTCAACTGCGTCAATGCAATTAGTGCCACACATCAGCCAATTACTAAAAGGCGATATTGCCCTTGATAATGTATTGCTGGAAAAGCCTATCATAAAAATTCATTTGCATTCTCTTGCCACTTCAGAAAAACCCACATTTCCTAAAACAACAATCAACTCACTGTATATCCATCAGCCACAAATAGATTTTTCGAGTAATACTACCAGCAAAACCGTATTTAAATGGAATGGAAGTGTAAACAAATCCGCTTTTCTCGAAGTACAAGATATAAATATTAATCAAACTCCTATCGGCAATACCACAATTAAAGAAGCACGGTTCCGCTTGTCCGACTTTGAGTTTATCACTAATGGTAAAATGTTTTCCTCCAACAAAGGAAACATAGAATCTACAATTAAAAATATCAACTTTAATTCTTCCGAAAGTATACCCTTGGAATGGAGTGGCTTCATTAATAATTTGACCGCTAAAGATTTCACTTTAGATAGTGTGGGAAAATATGGAGGTAAACTGATTGTAACCAGTACCGATATAAACAACCTGAATATCAGCTCAAACACCGTAACGGACATCAAAAAAATAATAGATGCAAACGATAATTTTAAAATCAGGCACTTTACAGGTAATTACAAGGACTCACTATCTATAATAAGATGGGCCAATGCTGGTTTTAGTCGTGCCGGTAATACTTTTTCATTAGATTCATTTTTTTTCAGTCCAGGTTTAAAGATAGATTCATTTCTGGCGCAGCAAGATTTTCAAAAAGACTATATAACATTTAAGACCGGTGCTGTTAGTATTCAGGACCTAAATCCCGACCTGTATTTAAAAGAGAATATTATTAAAGCGACGACTATTAAAATTCAAAATCCCGTATTTACCGAATACAAAGACAAACAAATTCCTTTCAACTCCGGATTAATAAAGCCGATGCCGGTTGATCTGCTCAAAAAAATTCCTTTTCATGTTGCCATTCAAAATGCAGAAATAGAAAATGGCCATATCGAATACACTGAAACCTCCGCTAAAACAGATGCAATAGGAGTAATTCCGGTAACAAGATTAAATATCCGCTTTAAGAATATTAAGAATTATAATTTTTTCGAAACAGACAGTTTACATATCGATGCAACTGGCTTTCTGCTTGATACGGCATTAGTGCATTTGAATATCAGAGAATCGTACAACGATCCAAATGGAGGCTTCATATTAAGGTTTCAATTAAGCCCAATTGATCTTAAACTTTTCAATCCTGTTTTAATTCCATTGAGTTCTGCAAAACTTGAATCAGGAATACTGGACTCATTAAGTGTAGTTGTACAAGGCAGAGAAGCGATGGCAACCGGAGAAATGGAATTATTTTATCATGATTTAAAAATACAGCTTCTCAAAAATGGTAGTCCTCAAAAATTCAAATCCTTTATTGCCAATACATTTTTTATCAAAAAAAATAATACTTCCCGCACAGGGCAGGTTTTCTTTGTACGTCTTAGAGACAGATCAGCTATCAACTATTATATAAAAATTATCGGAAGTGGTGTTGCCAGCAGTCTTGGAGTTAAAAATAATAAGAAACAACTTCGTAAATACAAAAAGAACAACCCAACTTCAATAAAGTCGGACTAATAATCTTATTCCCCAGATTGAATATTTTTATTGGCCCGGCTACAGATTTTCATTGCATCCCAATTGCGTCGCACAGCTTGTACGTTCTGTTCATTGGGCATCAAGAATTGCGGAAATTTATAGATTCTGCGAAAGCCGAGTGAAACAAAGCGAACACATAAAGCTATCCGACACATCGGCTGCGAAGTTGAACTTGGCATCCTTATCTCAACGATTCTTCAATATGCCGTAATTTAGTAAAATGTCAAACCAAAAAGAAGGAACCCGTCCAATAGTTTTATTTGACGGCGTTTGTAATTTTTGCAACAGGATGGTCAACTTCGCCATTCGGAATGATAGAAAGGGGAAATTGAGGTTTGCCCCTTTGCAATCTGCAGCAGGACTTCAATTAAAAGGAAAATTTCAAGTTGACCCAACGGCTGATACTATAGTGTTTATTGAAAATGGTAAATCCTATACTTATGCCAAAGCTGCAATAAGAATCTGCAAGCACCTTGACTGGCCGGCAAAAGCATTATATGCATTCATAATAATTCCATCTTTTATAAGTCAGCCTCTTTATAAATGGTTTGCCAAAAGAAGGTACCAATGGTTTGGAAAAAAAGACACTTGTATGATACCAACACCGGAAGTAAGAGCCCGGTTTCTTGACTAATTATACTTCAATCTCTCCTTTCATATAGAAAACACATTTGCCTCCCATAATTACACGGTCACCTTTTTGCTCGCAATAAATATCACCTCCTCTTTTTGATAATTGTTTTGCCTGCATAACATCCTTTTTAAGTTTATAACTCCAGAAAGGAATTAATTGTGAATGAGCTGACCCTGTTACCGGATCTTCATCAATACCAGCTGTAGGAGCAAAAAATCTTGATACAAAATCCACGTCTT
>JBBSJN010000126.1:0-8932 GCA_038257235.1 Chitinophagales bacterium | reverse complement strand
TTTTTAAAATATGCCGGAACTTTTAATAAACGGCTTCCATACCAGCTAAACATTTCACCCTCTGCCAATATTATTGTAGTGGTTGGCAAATGAATTTGCAATGCATCAATATGTTTTTGTTTAAAAGGAAATGGTTCAGAAGAAAGGATGATGAGATCGGGATTCTTATTTTTAAATTCTCCCACAGTTACTTCAGGATATCTTGTGGAGTTGGCATACATGTTATTGAATCCCGCAGCTTCAAGCATAGCATGAATAAAGGTATCGCCACCAACGGTCATATATGGCTTTTCCCATATAAGATAGATTACTTGTGGAATTGAGTTTGTATTTTGAAGTAGCGCAAAATTTTCTTTGATGCTATTGATTATGGTTTTCGCCTTACTTTCCTTGTTGGTGATTAGTCCAATCTGCTCAATCATTTCATAAGCATCAACAAGATTATTTACATCACTGATCCAGATGGGATAATGTTTTTCCAACTCTTCGATCTGTTCTTTTACATTTTCTTCTTTGTTGGCAATAATAAGGTCAGGCTGCAAAGCATGAATAGTTTCTAAATTCAATTGCTTTGTGCCTCCAACTCTTGTTTTGCTACGAAACCATTCGTTAGGATGCACACAAAACTTAGTAATGCCAGCGACTTCGTCGGAAAGACCGAGGTCAGCCAATAATTCTGTTTGCGACGGTACGAGGGAAATGATACGCTTTGGATAAGCGTCAATAAATGTGGTTCTTCGGGTTTGGTCTTTAAAAACGGGCATGCAGAAATTTACTGCAAATTTGGGAATTGGAAAAATCAGGAAAATTAAAAGGATAGGAGGTTTAATCGGTTCACCGCGCCTCCTGCTAATTTTAGTTAGCAGGAGGGTTCCGGACTTTGAATCTTTTCATTGGATTTGGACACGGTGACACTTTGTCCTCCCGGATGACTCCGGTCGGACGGGGTTTTTCTTAAGGATGTTTGGACTTCGAACGGTTTTTCAAGGATCTGATCTTCTTTAGGTTTTTCAATCGGACTTTGGTCTTTTCGGTTTTCTTAGGAATTGGTTTCGGTTTTGTTAATTGGACATTGACATTGGATGATTGGAAGACAAAAATAATTGGCAAATCTTTAATATTATAGAGCAAAACAACTCTATTTTATTACGACGGTATTTACCACATTTTACGTATTCCGGACATTTGAAAATTAGTGATAATGCAAAGTTTGAATCGTAGAAATACTAAAAATAACTCCGGCAACGGTGCCGGAGTTGATTAAAGTCAATCAAAAGCGGTATTGTGCATTAGTTGCCGAGTGCTTGTATGACATCATACTTGGTAACGATATGAAAATTGCCCGCCTCATCTTTTGCTAATACAGCACCATTTTCTTTGTTGATGAGGCTGCGAAGCTTCTCAACAGGTGTATCAAATGCCACTAACGGGAAAGATGGTTCTAATACTTCTTCTACTTTGGAGTTTTTTATCTCTGGATTGTTGAATATTTTTTGAAACAGACCGCTTTCACTGATAGCACCCATCGGGCCACTGCCATTCATAACAGGAATCTGGTCGATGTCATATTTTTTCATCAACTCAACAGCTTCTAATACAGTTTGTGAAAGTTCAACGGTAATTAATCGTTTTGTATTTCTGGAACTAACAACATCTTTGAATGTTTTTACATCCAAAAAACCTCTTTCTATCATCCATTGGTCATTATATATTTTACCAATATAACGGCTTCCATGATCATGAAAGATGCAAACAGTTACATCATCTTTTTTTAATCTGTCTTTTAATTGCATCAACCCCTGAATGCAACTGCCGGCACTGTATCCACAAAAGATACCTTCTTCTTTCGCCAGTTTTCTTGCCATCACTGCGCCGTCTTTATCTGTTACCTGTTCAAAATAGTCGATAACAGACATATCATAGTTTTTCGGAACAAAATCTTCCCCAAACCCTTCACTGATATAAGGATGCACTTCATTCATATCTACTTCGCCGGTGCGATAATATTTTGTCAACAATGAACCGTACACATCTATTGCCCATATCTGAATGTTCGGATTTTTTTCTTTCAGGTATTGAGCTGTGCCGGTAATAGTACCGCCTGTGCCAGCAGTACAAACCAAATGTGTGATTTTTCCATCGGTCTGTTTCCATATTTCAGGGCCCGTAGATTCATAATGTGCCAGGCGGTTAGCAAGATTATCATATTGATTCATATGATAAGAGTTGGGCACCTCTTTTGCCAACCTTGCGGCTACACTATAATAACTTTTTGGATCTTCCGGTGCCACGTTGGTAGGACAAACTATTACTTCAGCTCCAACAGCTTTTAAAATATCAGCTTTTTCTTTCGATTGTTTTTCGGTGGTAACGAAAATACATTTATACCCTTTTACAATTGCTGCCAGCGCCAAACCCATTCCTGTATTTCCACTTGTACCTTCAATGATTGTGCCTCCGGGTTTTAATTTCCCTTCTTTCTCTGCTACTTCCACCATCTTTAAAGCCATACGGTCTTTGATGGAGTTACCAGGATTGAAATAATCCACTTTGGCCAACACTAGTCCGGGAACATCTTTAGTGATTTTATTCAACTTTATAAGTGGCGTATTGCCGATTGTTTCTAATATGTTGTTTTTAATATCCATTGCAAATATTTAGGTGGCAAAGTTAAGTTTTTCAGGTGAGTAGATTTTGAGAAAAACTAGATATAGTGTATAGACTATTAAAGACTTATTTATTAGGAATATAGATTTGAACACGGATGACACGGATTGGACGGATGAACAAGGATTAATAATCTGCTACGCAGAAAATTATGAAGATCAGTAGCCTAGATTCTGCGAAGCAGAATAATAAATCCCCGCCTGAACGACTCAGTCGGACAGGTGTGTTCATCCTTTTAATTTTTATTATTCATTCTGGTAAGGTTAATCAGAAAAAACAAAAACCCTTCACATCCTGAGCAGTGCCGAAGGACAGAAGGGTTTTACCGGACTCAATACTAATAAAAGCATCAAGCTTCTTTACGAAATGCTTTTCTTTTACTGTTTAAATAATTATCCAATAAAAACAATCCAAGTATTACATTGATCATCATAAATACATTCACCAATGTACTATTGAAAAATTTACTAAAATCAATTTTGTTTATATTTTTTGAAATGCTGCTTTCAGTTCCACTTGTCCAATCCATTTGGCCAAATCCATAAATCAGAAATCCAACCATTAATGCGATAAAGAAAAACCCTATACCCCAGATTATTTTATTGTTGATATAAGATTTGGTTGCCGGAGCAATATGCAACTTCGAAATTTCTTCCATCACATTTTTACTGAACCGCATGGAGGGTGCTTCCAGTTCTGAAGACTTCAGCAAATCATTTACCTGCAAGAGTTCATTGTACTTTGCTTTCCATGCAGCATCCGTTTCCAGTAATTTCTCAATTACTGTTTTTTCATTAGTTGTTACTGAGCCGTCAATAAAATTCCAGAGACGTTCCTCCATTCCATCATTTCCAGAATGGGAGTATGTATTGTTGTCCTTCATGTTGTGCCTCCTTTCATTTAATAAGTTATAAAAATCAATTTAGGTAATTCAGCCTGGGTTCCCCTTCAGAGCCTGTCCCGATTTTTTCGGGAGGACAGGGGCTATAAGTTTCTTACCTCTTCTACAAAATGTGTTTCCATTTTCTCTTTCAATCTTGTTCTTGCCCGATGTAGTCTCACTTTAGCCGCATTTACTTCTATTCCTAATACCTGAGCTGTTTCTTCCAGCGATTGCTCTGCTTTGTAAAAAAGTGTAATTACTTCTGCATCTGCCGGGTTTAACAAGCCAATTGCCTCATTCACCATGGAGACTCTTGATTTCTGTTCCACCAAATTTGCTCTCAGTCCGGAATCCTGACTATCAGCAACTTCAAACACCTTCTCATTATCCAACGAATGAATGTCTAATTTCTTTTTTCTCAAAAAACTGATGCTGGTATTATTGACGATGGTATAAAGCCAGGTAGTAAATTTGGAGGCTCCCCGAAAATCAGCCAGGTATTTATAAGCCTTAATAAACACATCCTGCGCCACTTCCTCTGCATCTTCTCTACTTTTCACAATCCTCAGGCAGAGCGTAAATACATAGTTTTGATATCGGTTCACCAATACAGCATAAGCCTGTTGGTTACCATTCAGCACTTGGCTTATGATTTCATTATCATTCAGTCCGGTAGACATTCATTTAGTAAGACTACATGATAATTGATTAGGTTACAGTACAAAATACGACAATTTGAGGCTATAGTATATATAAAGGTAAGACTCAGAACAGGCCTGTAACCTTATCTTTTATGCCGTAGTCTTATTATTTGTAAGCTAGTTAAAAAAATAGTTCTTTAAAAATGTAACCAGATTTAAAACCATGTTGTCTGATAAAACAACAAGAAAACAAATTATTAAAAAATAAAATTTACAGCTATGGATGCAGGAGAAGTTTTAATACCAGTTACCATTTTTGCAGGTGGATTTGCCATGATATTTGGCATTTATTATCTGAAAACCCGTCAGAATCTGGCGATGATAGAGAAGAATATGAACCCAAAAGAGTTTGCTAATCGCCCAGCTCCTTATAAAAACCTGAAATGGGCTTTGTTATTAATCGGAGCAGGAGTAGGTCTATTTCTAGCCTATCTACTTGATAACTTTGTTCTTCTTGGTCATTCAAATAATCTCCGACACCATGGCGATGAAAATGTAGCAATCTATTTTGCATTAATTGCAATAGGCGGTGGTTTAGGATTGCTTGGTTCTTACAAAATGGAAAAGAAATGGTGGGACGATAACAAAGAGAAAGAATAATTTAATAAACCTTACATCAGATTTGAATGCTGCCTTGCTTTTTGCAGGGCAGCATTTTTTATTGCAATACCATAAGGTGAGACAACTTGTCCTGATTATTACGAGATCAGCAGGGAAGTGCTAAATTTGGGAAGACTCGGGAGGGAAGAAGAGTTTTATCAAAAAGTGAATAAGTTCACAAAATGTGAACTTACCGAATATTAATCATACCTTTGGCATGAAAGTTCATTTAATAAGAAAAGAAACCATCGAAGATTTTGTTCGGCAAAATGCCCAATGCAGAACTTCCTTTACAGAATGGTTAACCAAAGTCAAATATGCTGATTGGGAAACACCATCTGACATACAGGACACATTCCCAAGTACGGATTTATTGGGGAATAGTTCAAACAGGGCGGTATTCGACGTAGGTGGGAATAATTATAGAATGATTGGCAAGTATGCTTTTGGAGATAAACAGGTTCACCTTTTTGTTTGCTGGATAGGAACTCATGCAGCGTATAATAAATTATGTGCTAACAACAAACAATACACAATAAGCAGTTATTAAATTTTATATTATGACAACACTTAAATATAAAGTCATCACAAGCAAAGGACAATACAAAGAGTATAGCAATGCATTGGAAGAACTTGTCTTTTCCGGTGCAAAAGACCGTAATACAAAAGACGAGATTGCCTTGTTAACGGTATTGATAGAAAAATGGGATGCGGAACATAATACTTTTGAAGAACTTGACCCTGTGCAGTTACTTCATTCCCTGATGATTGAACATAACATGAAAGCAAAAGATCTGGTTGATATGTTGCAAATCAGCAAAGGCTATGTATCAGATATACTCAACTATAAAAAAGGATTATCCAAAGACGTAATCCGTAAGCTAGCAGATTATTTTAAAGTTTCACAAGAAGCATTCAACAGGTATTACAAACTGGTAGTTCCGGAAAACGCTCATTTCCGGAATGCAAGTGTGATGAATACAAAAAAGAAATGGGTAGCAGCATGATTCATGGCAAAATATACTTTACCGAAAAAGATTGCTTTCTATCAATTCAATGCAATGAAAGAAATGGAACAACTTCTTTTTGCCCTTGTTGGTCTTTCAAAGAAAGCACCACGCCGTCGCTGTGTGTTGTGGGTAGGTAAAGAAGCAGTGCAAAGACACCAGCGACAGGAAGTTGAGAAATCTCTTATCTTAGTTCTTTATAATCATGGCTTCTTTCATAACAGAATATCCTCATTTTTTTACAGCCACTAATCTGGAATGCCCGCCTGACCGGACGGGCAGGGAAAAAATTAATAAAGCCTGATAAGTACAAAGACATTGTCATCAGCAGTCTTCGCTTTTTAGTAAATAGTAAAAGGGCTAAGATCTTTGCGTTTGTAATAATGGATAATCATCTACATCTGATATGGCAGATGATGCCGGATAACAATCCGGCTGTAGTACAAAGAGATTTTCTAAAATATATTGCTCAGCGAATACAAAAGGATTTGAGAAAATATCATCCGGACATACTTGCTCAATTTAAAGTAGATGCAAAAGATCGGGAGTATCAGTTTTGGGAACGCAATGCTTTAAGTATAGAGTTAAGGAATCATGCCGTTTTTATTCAAAAACTGGAATACCTACATTGGAATCCTGTAAAAGCCAAAATGTGTAAATTGCCAGAGGATTATAAATATTCATCAGCTTTGTTTTATGAAACAGGTGTTGATAATTGGAATTTTCTTGAACATTACAGGGAGTGATTTAGTTAGGTGAGTCGGGTTTCCTATAATTCGTTTGTTGGTGTTTTTGCTTAGGCACATGGCCGCACACAACACACAACAAAGGTCGTTCAAAGTTTTTTGGAAGACCAACAAGGGCAAAAAAAAGTTAGAGTATATACACTGGAATCCGGTAAAAGCCGAAATGTGTAAATAGCCGGAGGATTACAAATATTCATCAGCTTTGTTTTATGAAACAGGCGTTGATAATTGGGATTTTCTTGAACATTACAGGGATTGATTTAGTTAGGTGAGTTGGGTATCCTGTAATTCGTTTGTTGGTGTTTTTGCTTAGGCACATGGCCGCACACAACACACAACAAAGGTCGTTCAAAGTTTTTTGGAAGACAAACAAGGGCAAAAAAGTTTTTTGGAAGACCAACAAGGGCAAAAAAAAAATACCATAAGGTGAGACAACTTGTCCCGATTATTTCGGGATCGGAAGGAAATTGCTGAATTTGGAAGACTCGAGAGAGAAGAGACTGGAGCTACAATCTAAATGGGGGAAAGCCAGCAGATATTTGTTAGTAATTGTTTTTTTTTAAAAAGTGGCTGTAGTAAAATAGAAAATGAAAATAAGTATATTCATAATATTTGCTATGTCTTTTTTTAATTGTAATCTAAAGGCAGCAAAAGAAAAATACAGGATACCTTATGGTTTTCGAGGACAGGTTTTTATTTTTTTTGATATTAAAGAAGGTAAGCCACCTAAATATGAAAATGGATTTAGAATATATGAGATACCATTAAATGGCATTTTTACTACTCAGTTTAAAGCACAATACGGCAACCGTAATAATTCTGAATATAGTTATGAGTATGTTGATAAATTCGGAAGAATTTATGTATTAGATAATTTTCCTCAAGGCTTGGAACCTAAGACTCGAATCAAGTATATATAACTGCAGAAGAAACAGGTAGTGGTGGAATAGATAAAAAATATGAGTATCAAACATTCAATGTGAAAACAAATAGAGATTCGCTTATTCTTGTAAATCGGTGGTCCGATGAAAGATTTGAAAAAATATTAAATTCGGCTGGAATTAGATAATTACTTCAAATATGAATGCTGCCTTGCTTTTTGCATGGCAGCATTTTCTATTTTGCAATTTTTTCTAATGCTTTTTTTATTGCAGCATCTTCACTATTCATTACTTGATAGAAGCCATCGTTTCTCCATTTATACCTTGCTAATTGTGCTTTTAGTCTTTGTTGCAGCAAATTCTTTTCCTGCGCAGAAAGTTTGCTGAAATCGTAAGAGCCATTAGCTGTTTTTACAAGTTTATTCCATAGTCCGATAGCATCAAACCCTTGCGAATAGTCATGTGCAGTTTTATATTGTGCAAGCTGCAGTTTATTTTCTATGTAATATTGATAAACGATGTTGCTGATATTGGTTTCTGTCAGCAATCTCACCATTTTTCTTTGAGAAAAACTAGTGTCCAATGGTACAAAAAAGTTAGGGGTAATGCCTTCGCCACCATACAAGGTGTCTTTACAACTTGTCGTAAATTTTTTTCCATCTGTATGTAATCTTATTGAGTCTGCAGAAAGTAATTCACCGCTATTAAAACGTTCCCACAGTTCATCCATATACACCTTCTTCCCATTTTGATAAGACCGTTGAATGCTTCTTCCTAATGGAGTGTAGTATCTCGCAACTGTTAATCGGATTGCAGAACCATCACTTAGTGGATATTGTTCCTGCACAAGGCCCTTTCCAAAAGTTCGACGGCCAATTATTGTTGCCCTGCACCAGTCTTGTAAAGCACCTGCCAATACTTCGCTGGCACTTGCAGATAATTCATCTACCAACAATACTAATTTGCCTTTTTCAAATAAACCCGGTCTTTTGCAGCGATACTCTCTTTTTTTATTGTTTTCACCAGCTGTATAAACTATAAGTTTGTCGCCATCCAAGAATTCATCAGCCATATCAACAGCTTCATTCATAAAACCGCCTCCGTTGCCCCGCAGATCATAAATCAGACTTTGCATTCCTTGTTTTTGCAAACTTTCCATTGCCTGCATAAATTCCTCATAGCTGTTTTCTGTGAACTTATTCAATTTTATGTAGCCGATAGTTTTATCAATCATATAGGCAGCATCTACAGAAGAAACCGGGATTCTTCCTCTTGTAACAGCTATTGATAACAGTTTAGACTCTCTTATTATTTGTAAATCGGCTGTTGATCCTCTTTCACCACGGATGTATGTTTTTATGCTGTCAGCATCAAATGTTTCCTGCGTTAATGAAACCTTATTAACTGCAATGATTTTATCACCAATTAGTAAACCGGCCTTATCACT
>JBBSJN010000125.1:0-9022 GCA_038257235.1 Chitinophagales bacterium | reverse complement strand
CCCGAATATTTTTTATGAGCTGGCAAAACTTGATATTTTATTTCTGGATAATAGTAAAATCGAAATAAAAAGCAAAAGAGAAATGTTGCTTAATACAAATGCTGATTTTGAAAACAAAGTATTGGAGCTATACACAAAGGAGATTAGCGATTTCTACGAAATACTTGTAGATTATCCTGATACAACTTTTACCAAAGTGTATACAAACGGGCCTTTTAAAAGTATGAACATGAAAGAGGTTTTTAAACAAACTACTGTTTATGATCTTCGTTCTTTCTTTCAGTTTGTAAAACAATTCCCAGGTAAATATATGGGCAAGGGATGGAAGATCAATGAAACTTTCGCCACCTGGGTACTGAATAATGCGCCACTCAGTGATAACAATAAAGAATGGCTTATCCCCTCATTACAAGAAACGAAAACTGCTAATGATATAATCAGTTTTGTCAGAAAAAACAAAAGTTATATTCTGGCAGACACATTAATTCAATGGAGTGATAAGGTTTTTAACCTGCAAAATTCCGGAAAACAGGAAGAAGCCATTTTACTTTGCGATAAACTCATTTTTATAGCAAAAGAATTAAAAGATAGCAAGGCTGAATATGAATTTTACTATACCCGTTCCTTTCTCACCGATGCATCAGGAAATAAGAAAGAAGCCATTGCGGAAGCATTGAAGGCCTACAATAGCGACAAAAGCAATATTAACTATACCTACCAACTAGCCAGCCTTTATGGTAAAAATGAAGAATTTGAAAAATGTTTTAAACTATATGATGACCTCTTAAAAGCATTACCCGGCAATGCAAATGTGCTGGGCAATTATGGCTGGTATAAATTAACTGCCGGTCAATTTAAAGAAGCTATCCCCTATTGCAAAGCAGCGTATGAAGCTAATCTTTCAAGTGTTGCATATACCGTAAACTATGGACACACTTTTTTGCTAAACGGTAATGTAGATAGTGCCCGGTTTTATTATCTGCAAACATTAGAAAATTGTTCCACCCCATCCGACTATTACGATGGTCCAAAAACTGATTTTGATCTTTTCTTCAAAAAAGGATGGGAACGAAAAAATGTAGCGGAGATGGCTGACTGGATGGAACTACAATTCATTAAAAAATATTTAGCCATCACCAAAGGCAATGATAGCTGGAATGCTGCCAAAAAAGAATACAACAATAAAAATTATCTGAGAGCCATTCCGCATTGGCTGAATTATATTGATGGTTATAAGAAAGTTGAAGAGCCTCCAATCTTTTCTATTCACCATGCATACACCTGGATCGGCACTTCTTATTCCAGGGCCAGGTCATACGACAGTGCCCGGTATTATTTTCTAATGGCATTAAAAATTGCCAGGGATACATTGGCCGGCAAAAGAAATACAGCTACCACAAAAGATAACGATGACCTGGTAAATGATTATGAAAGACTATATAATCTTTCAGTTACAATAAAAAATCAGGTTGATGCTGATAAATATAAAATGCTGTTGGATGCAGAAACACAAAAAGTAACTGAATTATTTACTTCACCTACACTTCATATGATTGCATTGAGTGGAGAAAGTACTTTCCCTTCAACAAAAAATGCAGTTTCGGCTGAATTCCTCTTCAATAGTTTTGCTGCATTGAAAACTGAAAATACAAAGACCGGTTTTACAAAATTGCTGGATGGACGTTCACTTACAAAAGAAAAACTGATTAGCAACCTGGAAGAGCTGCGTTCAAAATCAAAACCCGAAGATATTTTTATTTTTTATTTCGCTGGTAATACGGTTACCTTAAATGAAAAGTCTTACCTGAACTTTAATGAAAAAGATACGGCACAAGGCAGGATATCCATTCTTGAATTCATGAATGCGATTGATCTTATTTATGCGCATAAAAAAATGATCATTTCTGACAAGCCATCCGTTGCCTTACTTTCGCTGATTACTTCTGCCTATAGTAATGCCGGAAAAAATTCAGCTGAAATAATTTTTCTTGCTCCGGGAATAGAAACACCGGAACAGGAAAATGGCGTCTCACTTTTCACCAATCAATTGGCATTAACGCTGAAGGATCTGCAACAACAGGAGAAATTTTCTGCTAAAGATTTCGTTGATAAGGCATCTTTTGTTTTAGGGAGAGGTCAGTATTATTTCCCGGTACTTTCATTCAGCTATGGGAAGGATTTTTTATTGTTTGAAAATAAATCAGCCGTTAAACCAACTGATAATAGCATAGCTGGTAATACAAGCAGAGGACTTGATTTAGGAACAACAGGTACCGATGATCCTGATAATGTAAACGGACCTCAAAAGAATTATGCTTTGCTGATTGCAACAGATGTTTATAAAGATCAGGGTTTTAATAAACTCACCAATCCTATCTATGATGCGGAAGCTTTGGCTAAACTATTAAAGGAGGAATTTGGTTTTGAAGTAACATTGGTAAAAAATCCGACGCTTGATCAGATTGAAACGACACTTAGCAAATTCCGTGACAAAATTAATTATGGCCCCAATGATCAGTTATTTATTTTCTTTGCTGGTCATGGGTTGTATTTTGAAAAAATAAAAATGGGTTTCCTTGTCGCCACAGATTCAAAAGTAGATGATCAGAATTTCAAAACTTATTTGTCCTATAATGATCTTGGCAGCAAGTATCTTAAAAATATAAATTGCAATAGAATATTTGTAACACTTGATGCCTGTTTCGCTGGTTCATTCTTTGATAACAGTGCTTTTCGTGCAGGCCCAAATGAAGCCAGTGCAAAAAATCTTGCTACATTGAAAAGGCTGGCTACCAAACAACGGTTTTATAAAGGAATCTCTTCCGGGGGAAAACAATATGTGGAAGATGGCAAACCCGGTCAGCATTCACCATTTGCCAGCAGGTTTTTGGAAGTGTTGACGAACAGAGCACTAAATAAAAATTTTGTAACGGCTGACGAAATCATTGGTGAAATAAAAAGTAATCCTCCCGGTACATCGGCAGTATGCGAAGGAAAATTTCATTACAGCGATCCCCAAAGTCATTTCATATTTGAAATGAAGAGTAACCAGAAAGTTTCTGATGTGAAAAAAGATAAGCTTAATTGATTTTCTCTTTCGTCAATTCATGGTTAACGGTTCGCCAGATTCCCAATGGGTTCTCATTCTTCAATTCATCGGGCAATAATTCGTCATCCCAATTCTGAAAAGATAATGGACGGGCAAACCGCTTGATGGCATCGGGCCCAACAGATGTAAACCTTGCATCGGTGGTAGCCGGATATGGACCGCCATGATGCATAGCTTCGCAAACTTCAACACCGGTGGGCACTGCATTTAAAATAAAGCGACCACAAATATTTTTTACGGATTCTACTAATATTTCATTTTGATTTACATCATTCACCGTTCCCATAATAGTGGCGGTAAGCTGCCCTTCTATTTGCAGCGTAACTTTTTGCATCTCCTGTAAATCTTTACATTTTATTATTAATGAGTAAGGACCAAATACTTCCTGGTGTAAAAAAGGATTGTTCATAAATGCTTCTGCAGTTGCAGTTGCAACAGTTGGAATACCCTGGTACATAACAGGTTCAATTTCTGAAACAGCTACTGTTTCTACATCAGGCTGTGTTAAGCTATTGGCCCTTTTCTCTATATAGTTTTTAAAGATTCCCGGATTCAGCATTTCGGCCGGTGTTACTTTTTTTATCGCTTCAGCCAATTCGCCGATAAAATTTTTCAAGTCATCATTATCTACACCGATTATTAATCCCGGATTGGTACAAAACTGACCTGCGCCTAAAGTGATGGAACCAGCATACATGGCTGCGATTTCCGCAGCGGATGTTTTCATTTTTTCTGGTAAAAGAAAAACAGGATTGATACTGCTCATTTCTGCAAAAACAGGAATGGGTTCTTTACGTTGATTAGCTGCATCGAACAACGCCTTCCCTCCTCTTAATGATCCTGTAAAGCCGACTGCTTTGGTATGAGGATGTTCCACCAATGCTTTTCCAACTTCAAAAGAAGCTCCATGCAAATGAGCAAAAATGCCAACTGGCATATAGGAATCTGCAGCCGCTTTTAAAATTGCTTTACTCACCATCTCACTTGTTTTAGCATGTTCCGGATGTGCCTTAACTATAACGGGGCATCCTGCAGCAAATGCACTGGCTGTATCCCCTCCTGCAGTAGAATAGGCAAACGGAAAGTTTGCAGCGCCAAATACCACCACAGGACCAAGTGGCACCAGCATTTTTCTTATATCGGGCTTAGGCGGTGTTACATCATTCACTGCAGTATTGATCCTTGCTTCGAGCCAATCGCCTTTTTCGCAGGCATCTGCATAAGAAATTAACTGGAACATTGTTCTTGCTCTTTCATTTCGCAATCTGGCTTCCGGTAAATTGGTTTCATTTCCGGCGGTGATCAATAATTCATCGCCGAGGTTTTCAATTTCTTTGGCAATGGCCCGCATAAAATCTGCCCGTTGCTTTAGCGAACATTTCCTGTACAAATGAAATGCTATCCAGGCTTCCTGCATTGCCAGGTTTATTTCTTCTGTTGTAGCGTCGTTGAACATAGTATATTGAAAATTGATTATTGAATATTTTATTTCCTAAATTAAATTGATGGTCTTGAAATAATTCCGTCATTTATCACTTTCAGAATTCTTTCTCTCTCCTCTCCTTTCAAAACCAGCCTTGGTGCTCTTACAAATTCGCTGCCAATACCCACTTGTGCTTCAGCTAATTTTATATATTGTACCAGTTTGGGATGAATATCTAATTCTAATAACGGCATAAACCAGCGATAGATCGTTGTTGCTTCTGCAATCTTTCCTGCTTTTACTAATTTATAAATCGCAACTGTCTCCGCAGGAAATGCACAAACCAATCCTGCCACCCAACCATCAGCACCGAGGCACAACTCTTCCAAAGCCAATGTATCTACACCGCATAAAATTTTATACCGGTCGCCAAAGCGATTTTTTAATCTTGTCACATTTGTTACATCTCTTGTGCTTTCTTTTATAGCTGTAATGTTTTTACAGGATTGCAAATCATGAAACATATCCAGGGTTACTTCTGTTTTATAATCAACTGGGTTGTTATAGATCATAACAGGAAGATCAGTACTCTCTGCAATTGTTTTAAAATACGTTACTGTTTCCCGATGATCGGTTTTATACCGCATGGGCGGTAAGAGCATTAATCCGGCTGCACCCCATGACTTTGCAAGAACCGCCTGATGCAATGCTTCTTTTGTTGCACCTTCTGCGATATTTATAATAACGGGCACTTTTCCTTTCACTTTTTCAATAGCAAATTTTACCAACACTTCTTTTTCTTGTGTTGTTAATACACTTGCCTCACCAAGAGTGCCACCAAGTATTATTCCTTCCACACCTGAAGCCAATTGAAAGGCAAGATTTTTTTCAAATAAAGGCAGATCCAGTTGATCGTCCTTTGTGAATTTTGTAGTTAATGCCGGAAAAACCCCTTTCCATTCGAATGACATATAATTTGTGTTTAATGGAAATAAAGATAGGGTTTTCACGATTTTATTACACTTATCCACAAAACTGTGTTCAAATTTTCAATAATTTCTGCTGAAAACCAATAGCAACACTGTATGAAAACCTCTTTTCAACAAAGGGATTCTCCAATTGATTTTTCCTCTATCTTTAAACCCTTTTAAAACGAAATTGCTAATATGAAATCATTTTTTACTCTTGTTTACCGTTTATTGGTTTTTCTTCTTTTCCCTGGAATGTTATTTGCCCAACAAAAGAATGATTATTCAATATTGCTGAACTCCGGAAGCATTACCCCGGTTGATAACGTAAATACATTATCAAAAAGTTCAGGTCTTTTTCAAAACAGTTTATTTGGTAACAAACATTATGTAACGATTCAGTTTTACTCACTGCCGGACGAAGCAATGAAAGCAAAACTGAATGCTGCCGGCATTACACTGGAAGATTATATTCCAAATATGGCATACACTGCCACGGTACCTGCATCGCTGGATTTGAATAATTTAAAATTATTTAATATCCGTAGTGTAATGCAATTTTCCACTGCACAAAAAGCACCGGCTGATATGCTTGCTGGTAATTACCCCTCCTATGCCATCAAATCTTTTGGCACGGTGGACATGACTGTGGTAACGTATGAAAAAATAAATGCAGCTATTATAGCATCTTCTTTACATGCAATTGGCGCTACCATTCTTGCCGATAACCAGGTGTTCAGAAGTTTTGTGATCCGTGTGCCGCAAAGTTCTGTGAACAGTTTGATAGGATTATCATTTGTACAATGGGTAGAACCTGTTTCTCCTCCTGATGAATTAGAAAACCTGCCCGGCCGCACATTGCATCGTGTAAACATATTACAGGAAGGAGTTCGTAACCTAAATGGTGATGGTATTAATATGGGAATCTGGGATGGCGGATCAATCAACACATCTCACCTTGATTTTTCTCCGGCAGGAAGAGTTACAATCGAAAGAGCCGGAGCAGTTTCAGACCATGCCACTCATGTAGCAGGTACTATGACGGGTAAAGGATTGGTAAATCCAACTGCAAAAGGAATGGCTCCCAATGCAAAATTATACAACTGGGATTTCAATACAGATGTACAGGCAGAAATGGCTGTAGCGGTTCCTGCCAAAAACCTTTTAGTAAGCAGCCACTCTTACGGATTTAGTTTCTCAGGAGCATGTGATCTTACCAACTCATTGTTATCTTACGAATCAAGAAGCAGAGGTACAGATATAAACCTGAACAATTTTCCTTATCACTTGCATGTGCATTCAGCAGGAAACTCCGGTGGCTCATGTTCCGGTGGTTTTCATACCATAACTGGTAGTGGTAAACCTGCTAAGAACAATTTAGTTGTGTCCAATGTAACTACCACCGAAGCTATTTCAGGATCGAGCAGCCGTGGACCAGTAAGAGATGGCCGCATAAAACCAGAAATTAGTGCAATGGGTACCAATGTTTTTTCTACCTGGACACCTAACAACAGTTATGCTACCATCAGTGGAACTTCTATGTCAGCTCCTGGTGTATCTGGTACTGCTGCATTAATATATCAGCGATACAAACAATTAAATGCAGAGGCACTTCCTCCTTCTTCTTTAATAAAAAATATTATTTGTAATGGTGCCGAAGACCTTGGCATCCCAGGCCCTGATTACACTTTTGGCTTTGGCCGCCTGAATGCGTTAGCGGCTGTGCGAATATTGGAGGAAAACCGTTATGCTGTTAATACTATAACAACCGGTAATGCAAACGATGTAAACATCGCAGTTCCAGCTGGTGCAGTTCGCTTAAGTGTAATGCTAACATGGAACGACCCTGCTGGTGCATTAAATGCTGATCCAGCTTTAGTAAACGACTTAGATTTAACCGTTATTAACGGTGCTAACACAACATTACCCTGGATACTTGATAAAAATAATCCTGCATTAATCGCTACAAGAGGTGTTGATACATATAGTAATATAGAACAAGTAACAATTGATAACCCAGGGGCTGGTTCTTACACATTAAAAGTAAATGGCACCGCTGTTGCTATGGGTCCCAATCAGCAGTATTCACTTACCTGGATAATTGAGCAACAAAATATAGAAGTGCTTTATCCAAATGGTGGCGAACATTTAAGCCCCGGTAGCAACCAGCTGATTACATGGGATAATGCTGGTATTACTGCCAATCAAACAGTTGAATACTCTCTTGATAACGGTGCCAACTGGACTACTATTTCCTCTTCGGTTCCCGCAAGCACTACAAGGCTTACATGGAATGTGCCTGCAGCTAATACTTCTACTGCACTTATAAGAATAAGCAGTGGCGCAGTAACAGATGTTAGTGATGCAACATTCAACATTATGGGAACTCCTTCAAGCATGTCAGTCGGTGCAGCAAGTTGTAACTCCGGCGAAGTTTCATTTACATGGAGTGCTGTTGCCAATGCCACCCATTATGATATTTATGTACTCAATGTAACGACCGGTATTTATTCAGTAGTTGCTCCAAATATTACGGGTACTGCTTTTACAGTTACCGGCCTTACTCCAGGAGCAAGTCTTTGGTTTGCACATGTTGCAAAAAATAATACTACTGGTTCTGTAAGTGAAAAATCAAATGCTGTAAATGCAGTTGTTCCTTTTGGCAGTACTTTAGGAGCTATTGGAGCTATTAATGGAAATAATTTAATTTGCGGACCTACGAATAGTGTTCCTTATAATGTAGGCGCCGTGTCAGGAGCAAACAGTTATACCTGGACAGCTCCTCCGGGTGCAGTAATTGCAAGTGGACAAGGTACAAATGCTATTACAATTAATTATCCGGGAGGAAGCAGTAGTGGGAATATTTCAGTTTTTGCTTCCAATACAACTTGTGCCACACAAACCTCAACAGTAACACTTGCAGTTACTTTTAACGGTATAGTAAATGCTCCAACAAGCGGAGGAAATCAAACAGCTACTGTTTGTCCGGGTGATCCAATGCCAATTCTAACAGCAACAGCTATAGTTCCGGGCGGTCATACTGTTATATGGTATACTGCAGCTACAGGCGGAACAGTTGTCGGAAGCCCTACACTCAATTCAATTGGTACAATTACTTATCATGCCGCCAGTAGAAATTCATCAACAGGTTGTGAAAGTACAATAAGAACTGCAGTAACTCTAACCATCAATTCAGCTCCGCCAGCTTCTATTACGGCCAGCGGACCTACTACTTTCTGTCAGGGTGGAGCTGTAACATTAACAGCTAATTCCGGAACATCATACTTATGGAGTAATGGTGCAACAACACAGGCTATTTCAGTTACGACTAATGGAAATTATACTGTAACAGTAACAAACGGAAGTTGTAACAGCACTTCACCTGCTACAACAGTTACTGTTAATCCAACGCCAGCTGCAACAATTTCTGCTGGTGGTCCTACCACCTTCTGTCAGGGATTAAATGTTGTGTTATCTGCTTCTGCAGGTAGCTCATGGTTATGGAGCAATGGTGCCACAACT
>JBBSJN010000124.1:0-9039 GCA_038257235.1 Chitinophagales bacterium | reverse complement strand
TGGTCGGTTTTTGGTTTTCGGGCAAAAACAGAAGCTGACAGAAAGAAAGAAGCAAAGCCTGTTGAAAGAGAAATTTTTAATTGGGTAAATCCAAAAACAAAAGAAGTAAGATTGCCCCATGAATTAACTACCGCCTTAAAGAAAAATAAAAAGCTATCCGACTATTTTCATTCGCTGGCTTTCTCTCATAAAAAAGAATACATAGAATGGATTGTAACTGCGAAAAAAGAAGAAACAAAAATAAAGAGAGTGGAAGGAACGATGGAGAGGTTGGAGAAGCAGTGATTAGGCTAAGGGGTTAAAGGAGGAAAAAGAGATAAGGAGATTCCTAATTGATTGAAATTTCTCAGCCGATGTCTCACCTTATGGTCTCGCCTTAGGTGAAGTGTAAGATGTGGTGGACTCCTTTTATTCAACGTCGAGTGCTCTTTTTCTCCGTCCCTCCTTCAAACTCTTAGCTTATATCTTCACATTTTCTTTTCCTTTCTTTATTTACTTTTATCTATTATTTAGCCGGTAAGACGGGAAGTAGGTAAGTATTCATCCCGTCTTATTTCCAGCCTACCGGCAGGCAGGTCTTCCCGGCAAAACTTAGTAAAACATGAAAGGAAAAGGAATTTTTATAATAGCAAGTCTCTTATTTTATTTTAACTCATTTGCACAAAAGATAAATCCGGCCAATCCCGATCTTTCTCCCGGCAATTTTAGATTGGATTCATTACCCGAATCGGAAATTAATATTCCCATACAGATCAACCTGAAGCCCATGTTTGTGATGGCAGATAAAAGTGTGGATACGGTTTTTAATTCTCCGGGCTATCCTGACAAATGGATACAGGATGGTTGTGATTCGAGATACAAATATGAATTTCGCAGAAGTCCTTTAACGATCAGCGGAGCAGGCAGTTCAATGAATATTGGATTTACCGGTTATTACAGAATCATCGGCTCAACAAGAATATGTGTAAACGGCACTGTTATTTCTCCATGGACACCTGCCTGCACTTGTGGTTTTGGCAAAGAACCCGAACGAAGAGTGGATGTTTCTTTCTCCAACTCGTTAATGGTTTCGCCAGATTACAAAGTAAAGTTGTCGGTAAAAAGAAATGAACCAAAACCATTGGATAAATGTGAAGTTTGTTTTTGGGGGCAAGACATTACCAGCCAGGTATTAAAAGGATTGACCGAAGAACTCGATGCTTCTAAAAAAGAAATGGAGAAAACCTATGGCGCTGTTGACTTGAAACCTTATTTCAAACAAGTGTGGGACAGGCTGAACCTGAATTATAATCTTTACAACTTAGGCTGGTTGCAGATCAATCCGCAAAAATTTCGCATCAATAATTTATTCATCAATAAAGATTCACTGAATGTGTATCTGGGATTGACTGCAAAACCTGTTATCAGTTTTGAACAACCGACCGATAAAATTTCGTTGATGCCAAACCTTTCTGGCTTTAGCAAACAGCAGGGCTTTTCCATTTTTTTGGATGCAAGGTTGAATTATGATTCGCTTGGCTGGATTATGAACAGCCAGATAAAAGGAAAAGAGTTTACTTTCAAAAAGGGTTTTATTAAAAAGAAATTCGTTATAGAAGATTGCCGCATTTATGGTGGCGGATTTGAAAAGCTGGTTATCAAAGTAGTTTTCTCTGGCACCAACGAAGGTGTTGTTTATCTAGTTGGCAAACCTGTGTATGATGATGATAGTAAAACAATTGAGGTAAAGGATATTGAATTCGACATCAAGTCAAAAAATATTTTGTTAGGTTCTGCTGATTGGTTGTTTGACAAAAAGATAACGAAGGAAATAAGCAAGTATGCCCGTTTTGAATTGAAAGATTATATAGACTCTGCCAAAATAAACATCAACCAGCAATTAAATCAGGAACTGATGCCGGGCATCCGTAGTGTTGGAAATATTAAAGACATAAAACTGATTAAGGTATATCCAATGCAGGAGCATTTGGTCATCCGTAGCAACTGTACCGGAAACCTGGCAGTAAAAGTGGAGTCAATTGATTTTACTCTTTAGTCTCTTCGGTGTATTCATCCGGCAAGCTTGCCTTAAAAGAAAAATTCCGTTGCGCCACATAGCTAAAGAGGATAACGATTGAAATGGTTATTATTTGTGCAAACACAGGATACACATAAAATTTTTCTACCATTATTTTTAGCAGCAGGTAATTGATAAACAGGTTGAACATGCAAACCAGGAAGTAGCGGAACAATTGTATTCTTCCTTTCATATTCGAATCGCTGAATACTACATACTTCGACATAAAAAAGCCAACTGGAAAAGTGACACAAAAAGAAAGGAACAAAGCAGCCATGTGCCCTTCAAAGGCATAAAAGCCAAAGTGAAACATCTTTTCAGCAAACACATATTTGAAACTGATATAATAAACGATCAGCCCCAGCAAAGTATTTCCGCCACCAGCAGCCGCATAACGAAAGGTTTGAATATTCATGACCTTGCGAAAAGGCGGGTAAAAAAAATCAATAATGGGAAGTACAAAATCCCTGGCACTATGCATATGTTTTCGCATTGACGCAAAGGTAAAGGCTAAGAGTGTAAAGGAGAAAAACCTGCCTGTCGGCAGACAGGGGAGTTTTAGAGCTTTATGCCCTCAGGTGCTTATTTTTGCGGTAATTTAAAGAATGAAATAAGATGAGTATTGTAAATGAAATAAAAGGATTTGTTGTCACTGTTTTAAAGGATTTATATCGGTTTGACGTTGCAGAGCAGGATTTAACCATTAACAGCACCAAGCCTGAGTTTGAAGGCGACTATACATTAGTGATGTTCTCTTTTATAAAGCAATTGAAGAAATCGCCTGAGCAATTGGGTAGTGAAATTGGAGAAGCGTTGGTAAAAGCAAACCCTGAAGTTTTTACAGCACATAATACTATCAAAGGATTTTTAAATCTTACTGTTTCCGATAAATACTGGCTGATTTTTTTGCAAACAAACTATGCAGCACCAAAATTTGGTTCTAGTCCGGCAAATGGTCAAAAAGTAATGGTGGAATATTCTTCTCCCAACACCAATAAACCTATTCACCTAGGCCATTTGAGAAATAATTTTCTGGGATGGAGTGTAGCACAGATATTAAAAGAAAGTGGCTACGAAACCATTAAAAGCTGTATTGTAAACGACAGAGGTATTCATATCTGTAAGAGCATGATAGCCTGGCAACAGTTTGCCAATGGTGCTACACCACAATCAACCGGCATAAAAGGCGATCATTTTGTTGGTGATTTTTATGTGAGGTTTAATGACGAATATAAAAAGCAGGTAGAAGAACTGATTACTGGTGGAATGAAAAAAGAACTAGCAGAAAAAGAAGCCCCGATAATGAAAGGCACACAGCAAATGCTGTTGGATTGGGAAGCTGGCAAGCCGGATGTAATTGAACTTTGGGAAAAAATGAACGGCTGGGTGTATGAAGGATTTGATGTAACGTATAAAAGGATAGGTTCTGACTTTGCTAAAATGTATTATGAAAGCGAAACATATATTCCGGGAAAGAAATTTGTAGAAGAAGGTTTGATGACCGGAGTATTTTTTAAAAAAGAGGATGGAAGTGTATGGATAGACTTAACAGCAGACGGCCTGGATGAAAAATTAGTATTAAGAAAAGATGGCACTTCTGTTTATATAACACAAGACTTAGGATTAGCACAGGAAAAGTATGAAGACTTTAAATATGACCAAAGTATTTATGTGATAGCTGACGAACAAAATTATCACATGAAAGTGCTGAAACTGATCTTGCAAAGATCCGGCAAGCCTTATGCAGATGGAATTTATCATTTAAGTTACGGCATGGTGGAACTGCCAAGCGGAAGAATGAAAAGCCGGGAAGGACCAGTAGTAGATGCAGATGATATGATTGCCGAGATGGTAAACGTTGCCAAAAACAAAACGGAAGAACTCGGAAAAGTAAAAGACTTTACTGAAGAAGAATTAAAAGAACTCTACGACATCATTGCTCTTGGCGCATTGAAGTTTTTCCTGTTAAGAGTTGACCCGAAAAAGAGAATGATTTTCAATCCCGAAGAGTCTATAGATTTTCACGGCTTCACTGGTCCTTTTGTACAATATACTCATGCAAGAATAAAGTCGATATTGAGAAAGCAAGCTCCGAGTCGTGAGTTACGAGTTACGAGTCAGCTGTTGAAATTAGAAAAGGAACTGATTATTTTACTGGAGGAGTACCCCGTAATTATTGAACAAGCAGTTGCAGAACATAATCCTTCTGTTATTGCAATCTATGTTTTCAATATTGCCAAAGCATTTAATAGTTTTTATACCGAACATTCGGTAATGAATGCCGAATCAGCAGAAAAGAAACAGCTAAGGCTTCAGCTTGCACAAATGACGGCGAATATTATTACTTCGGGAATGGGGCTGCTGGGGATTAAAGTGCCGGAAAGAATGTAAGCTAAGAGTTTAAATGAGTTAAAAGAGAAAAGGAGACGGAGAAATGAATTCTTGAATTCACTCTTTGCCTCCTTTTCTCATTATCCTCTTAGCTAAATATTTTACATACCTGTCATCATTTTCTTCTGCTTGAGATTAGCCAGTGAAGGATCTTTTTGAATGGCAATATCACAAAGCTTAATTCCTTTTTCCATATTTTCCTTCCCACCTTTTTTCTGATAAGCCATTCCAATCATATATAAGGAAGATGCATTTTCTTTATCATATTCCAAAATTCTGTCCCAATACTCAATTGCTTTATCAAATTTTCCTTTGAAATAATAAGCTTCGGCAATCATATTCAGAATATTCATGTCGCTCGGCTTTCTTTTCAAAATTTCATTCAGCATAGCAACACCTTCATCAAGGTTGCCAACATTCAGATATGCGATAGCAAGATTTTCCAGGTAATCATTATCTTTCTTTAAGCCCTTCTCGCCTGCTTCAAGCATATACTTCAATGCATCCTTATCATTATTCATTGCATAGTAAATAAGGCTAAGCTCATAAATCCAATAGCTCTCATTGGGTTTTAATTCAATGGCCTGCTTGAAATAAGGAACAGCTAATTTATAATTCATCATATCAGCATAGCTGTGTGCAATCATATACGGAGCATCTGCATTTGCCGGGTCTTCTTTTATAGCTTCATTCAGGTATTTAATAGCTTCACCGTAATTATCATTTTCATAATGAATACGGCCAACATAGTATGCTATCTTTTCAGATGGATCTGCTTTTTTTAATTTATTGGCATATAAAAGAACATCATCTTTTTGTTTCAACTGGAAAGACAAAGTAAGGATCTGTTTATAGTTAACTGCAGTTTCATCACCCATTTTTACCAGCTTAATAAAAGTTTCTCTTGCCTGTGCATAACGGCGCAGTTCAAGATAAGCATGGGCTAACTCAGTATTGATAGCCAGGCTATTTTCATCGTAGCGGATTGCTTTCTCAAAATTTTTCAAAGACTCAAGTCTTCGTCCATTTTGTTTTTCTACTAAACCTTTTTGTAAAAAATAATCGGCACTGTCTACCTTGGGTAACGATTCGATTGTTGTTAATGTTGTCTGCGAAAATGCTAATGAAGTCATCAGCATCAGACCAAGTGATAAGAGGTAACGAGTCATAGGGTTTTAATTTGGATTGGATTGAAAATGCTACTCATATGCAAGATATCATTTCAGGAATTATAATCAAAGCTTAACGGGGGTTCAGTTAGCGAATATCGTTCCAAAAAAGTATTATTTCAGAACAATTCCTGACAGCGGTGGTAAATTTACTGTCAGTTTATACTTTTGTTGATTCTTGTCAATCATTTTACACCTTATTTCAGGGTTGAAAACATCCCCAGTGCCCCAATAAATTTTAACATCACTATTAAAAATTTCCTTACTGTAAGGCTTTCCACTTACTTCAATTTCCCAATCATTTCGTATTACCGGCGTCATGTTTAAAATAATCAGCAGGTCGTCGGTTGCTTTTTCTCCTTTTCTTTTATATACTATTATTGACTCTGCCCTATGACCAAGATCAACCCATTCAAAACCATCTTTTTTAAATTGACTGAAATGCAACGCTGACTCATCCTTAAGTAGTTTGTTTAAATCCCGTATGCAATCTTTTAGTAACCGATGGCCATCAAATTGCAACAGATCCCATTGCAATTCTGATTTATAATTCCATTCGTTGGTTTGTCCAAATTCATTTCCCATAAATAATAATCTTGCACCCGGATGTGTCCACATATAGGTGTACAACAGGCGAAGATTCGCAAATTGCTGCCATTCATCACCCGTTACTTTATAAAGCATCGGGCTTTTGCCATGCACTACTTCATCATGACTTATCGGAAGCATAAAATTTTCATCATAGAAATACATCATGCTAAACGAAAATTTGTCTTGATGAAACTGCCGCATGTAGGGATCCATTTTAAAATAGTCCAATGTATCATGCATCCAGCCCATCATCCATTTCATACCAAAGCCTAATCCGTCATCATAGGTCGGTCTTGAAATGCCGGGCCAGTCTGTTGCTTCTTCTGCAATGGTTTGCACATCAGGAAAGTCACGGTAAATAGTATGATTAAGGTCTTTGATAAATTCAATCGCTTCTATGTTTCCGTTTCCGCCAAATTCATTCGGCTCCCACTCTCCTTCTTTTCTGGAATAATTTAATTTCAGCATTGAACTAACCGCATCCACTCTTATTCCATCTATATGAAACAGATCAAACCAGTACCTTGCACTGCTGATTAAAAATGATTTTACTTCCCCTCTTTTATAATTGAAAATATAACTCTTCCAGTCCGGATGAAAACCTTTCCGCATATCTGCATACTCATAAGTATGTGTGCCATCAAACATAAAAAGGCCATGTGCATCATACGGGAAATGTGACGGCACCCAATCCAATATCACTCCAATATTTTCCTGGTGAAAAGCATCAATCAACCGCATCAAACCCTGCGGATCGCCAAATCTTGAAGTGGCCGCAAAAAACCCTGTACACTGATAGCCCCAGCTTCCATCAAACGGATGTTCCATTACCGGCATAAATTCCACATGCGTAAATCCTAATTCTTTAACGTACGGAACTAACCGTTCCGCCATCTGGTCGTAAGTATTATAACTTTCTTCATCATTTTTATCAGGCCGTTGCCAGCTTGCCAGATGTACTTCATATACACTCCATGGTGCATCAAGGGAGTTATGCTCTTTTCTTTTTTTCATCCACTCACTGTCCTTCCAATCATAATACATATCCCAGGTAATGCTAGCCGTTAGTGGTCGTTTTTCCCAGAAATTAGCAAACGGATCACCTTTATCAATCGGCTTATTCTCAAATCCGATAATATGATACTTATAGGATTCTCCTAATTTGAAACCCGGAATAAAGCCTTCCCATATCCCACTTTTATCCCATCGTGGGTTCAATTCGTATTCATGATTTTTCCAGTCATTAAAGTTTCCTTTTACAGATACAGCTGTTGCATTGGGAGCCCACACACAGAAATACATGCCCCAGATTTCATTTACCTGTATGGAATGTGATCCGAATTTATTATACAACTGATAATTGGTGCCATTTTGATAATTGGATACATCTTCATCAGAGAGAAGCGAATAGTTCCAAACTAGCTTGGATGTGTCAACAAAATTGAGATCTTCATAAGGCAAATTATCCTGATTTACTTTTGGAGAGTCCGTTTTCTCTTTTCCTGAAATCTTCTTTTCATTCGACATACTGTAATTTAAGAAGAATTCACTTTAATAATTCAAATACAAAACTTTCTTTAGGTGCTATTGTAAGACCATTCAATGGTTTTATATCACCTGAGATTACATTTTTTACCTGAGAATATCCATTCATTCTTTCATCATAATGTAACCAGTCGGGCTTTATATCCTTTTCTCCCGAATTTGTAATTACCATTATTGTTTGTTTAACATCATATCTGAAATAAACATATAAACTATTTATCGGAATAAATTGCATTGTTTTTCCAGAAGTAATTGCAGAAGAATTTTTTCTGAAATTAGCAAGTTTACTAACATATTCAAATGCCTCTTGTTGCTTATCAGTCCTTCCCTCTTTTGTAAACCGGTTGTCTTTTTGTTTATCATCTATCCAGCCACCAGGAAAATCTTCACGGACAGTGGCATCCGTATTTTCTTTTTTATTCTTCATCAAAACTTCAGTGCCATAATAGAGCTGTGGAATACCTCTCATTGTAAACAACCAGTTAAATCCCATTTTCATTTTAGTCCAGTTTTCGTCTACTACTGAAAATACCCTGTCCATGTCATGATTATCCAGGAAAATGCAATTGTTCATCGGCTTCTTATATAAAACATCTTGTGCCAGTGTCGTGTAAATCTTATTAACGCCAGTCAACCAATCAGGTTTATCATTCATTCCACTTAGCATGGCAAAGCAAGTTTGAAAATCAAGCATCCCTTTGGCATTATGCTTAAATGGAGTTGCCATATTATTTTGTGTAAAATAAGCATTAGCAACTGTCGAATTCACCCATGATTCACCAAATATTGTTAGCTTAGGGAATTCTTTTTCCAAAGCACTATTCAATTTATTCATAAACTGTTCATCACAGTATTTATAAGTATCAACCCGCCATCCATCTATACCATATTCCTCTGTGGTCCAAATTGCATGTTGAATTAAAAAATTAGCAACAAAAATATTTCGTTGGTTCAGATCTGGGAGATGTGGAACAAACCAACCGTCAAGCATTGCTGTTTTATCTGATCGGGAAGCATACGGATCATAAAACACTTCTTCCCTGTGGTTAGGAGGATTATCACCCTGTGATGTATTGAACCAATCCTGCATGGGCTTATCGAGAGCAAACCAATGATGATTACCTACATGATTGTAAACAGCATCCTGTATTACTTTAAAACCTTTCTTATGTAGATCCTCGCAAAATTTTTTATACCCTTCATCTCCTCCAAATCGCTTATCCACTTTGTAATGATCGGTAAACCAATACCCGTGATACCCGGCAACTTCATTTCCCCATTCTTTCA